>JANOBX010000248.1:0-10456 GCA_031411875.1 Burkholderiales bacterium
TCAGCCGCTTCAGTGGCATCGGCACCGGCGTGGGCTGACGCTGCGTCGGCCGCTGCCGAAGCCGTGCCGGCTTGGGCCGATGCGGGGTCCGCGTCTGCGTCGGCTCCCTCCGTTGGTTCTGCTGCTTCCGGCCCCGAGCCCGCCGCCGTGCTGGCCCAGGTGCCTGCCGCAGCGCCGCCTGCCGGCTCTCTTGCCAATACGGCCCTCGCCATGGCCACCCCCGGCCCCGTGAGAGGCGCCGATCCCGAAGGCGGCGCCATCACCTTGCCGCCCGACGACCCGCCGCCACCTCCGCGGCCCGAGCCCTTCCGCCCGGGGCAACCCCTGGTTCGACCCCTAGACGAAGCCACGAAGGCGGCAGCGCGCGAAACCGTGGCGGCACTGCGTGCCGCACGTGGCGACCCGGTGCGCCCGGCCGAGGCGGCCGGTGGGACGGGTGGCAAGGCCACCGGCCCGCTCGCCATGGCGCCGATGCCGGCCAGCCCGGCGCTGGCCGATGCGGCCGCCGCGCTCGGCCCGGCGTACGCGCTGACGACGCGGCCGCTGCGCACCCGGGCCGAGTCGGAACAGGTGCAGATGGCCGTGCGCGCGCTGCTGGCCAAGCACACGGGCGAGCCGCTGCTGGTGGAGCTGATGCCCGCAGGCGACGACTGGCGTGTCGTCTGCTGGCCCTTCACACGACGCGAGGACGCGCAGCTGGCCCGCGCGCTGCTGCTGACGCGCGGCCTGCGCATGGAGGCGGTGGAGTTCTGACGGCCACGCCAAAGCGACCGCGCCGAAAACCCGCTCAGTCGGCGCTGAACTCGGTGGCGCGGCGGCCCTTGAACGGGGCGTAGAAGCGCTTGATCTCGGCCATGTCGGCCTCGATGTCGCCGGTGGGCGCGAAGACCGGGCCCAGACCGCTGAGCTTGCGCTCGTAGTCCATGTAGGCCAGCACGATGGGCACCCGGGCCTGTAGGGCAATGTAGTAGAAGCCGGTCTTCCAGTGCCGCTTCTTGCCCCGGGTGCCCTCGGGCGGCACCACCAGCTGCAAGGGGCCGTCGGCAGCACTGATGGCTGCTGCAGACGCTGCCACGAGGTTGTTGCTGGTCTCTCGCCGCACCGGAATGCCACCCAGCCAGCGCATCACAGGCCCGAAGGGCCAGCGGAAGATGCTGGCCTTGCCCATCCAGTAGATGTTCAGACGCAGCTGGAAGGCCACCATCAGCGTGTAGGGCAGGTCCCAGTTGCTGGTGTGCGGGGCGGCGATCAGCACCGACTTGGCGGTGCCGGCAGGCAGGCTGCCCTCGATGCGCCAGCCCAGGGCACGGAGCGTGGTGCGCGAGAACACCCGCAGGAAGGTGTTCACCACCGGTGTGTCGAAGATTGTCCTGTGCATTCCGCCGGGCGCGGCTGCCGCGCCCGCGTTTCAAAAAGAAGGCGGGATTGTGGCGTTGCCGCAGCGGCTACGATCCAGCGCTTTCCCGCACTTGCCGAAGGACCCCCGTTCGATGAAGCCTGTGCCCGCCGAGCTGGTGGCCCTGTCGGGTGAACGCCTCGAATTCAGCGGCCGGGCCGGGCGCCTGTGCGGCTATTTCGACGCGCCCGCAGCGCCAGCGGAGCCGCCCTTGCTGCTGGTGCACAGCATGAATGCGGCGGCCTCTGCCGCCGAGGTGAAGCCGCTGTTCGATCATGCCCGCCGCACGCGGCCGGTGCTGGCCCTGGACCTGCCCGGCTTCGGCCTCAGCGACCGCAGCGACCGCCACTACACTCCGCGCCTGATGACCGACGCCCTGCACGATGGCCTGGACTGGCTGGCCCGTCGCATCGGTCCGCAGCCGGTCGATGCCCTGGGTGTGTCGCTGGGCTGCGAGTTTGTCGCCCGCGCCGCGGTGGAAGCGCCATCGCGCTTCAGGCGCCTGGCCCTGGTCAGCCCCACCGGCTTTCGCGGCAGCAAGCTACGCTACGGGCCGGCGGGCGGCTCGGTGGGTCCGCCCTGGCTGCTGAAGACGATGCAGGGGCCGGGTTTCCACACCGGGGGTGGCTGGGGTGCAGGCCTGTTCCGGCAGCTCACTCGGCCGGGCGTGATCCGCTACTTCCTGGAACGCACCTGGGGCAGCAAGGCCATCGACGAGGCGCTTTGGCGTTACTGCGTGGCCACCACGCGCCAGCCTGGCGCCCATTTCGCCCCCCTGCATTTCCTGGGCGCGGTACTCTTCAGCAGCGACGTGAATACGCTGTACGAGGCCCTGCCGCACTCCGTCTGGATGACCCACGGCACGCGCGGGGACTTCACCGACTATCGCGGCAAGCACACCGTCGAGAATCGACCGAACTGGCGCCTGCTCGTGTTCCAGGACACCGGGGCGCTGATGTACTTCGAGCAGCCGGCCGCCTTCTGTGCCGAACTCGACCGCTTTCTCAGCTGAACCAGGACCGAACACCATGCCCGCATTCGACGCCATCTCCGCCGACGAGCCCGGTTTCAACCCCGGCAGCCCGCTGCTCTACAACCTGGTCTACTGCAGCCGCGCCGCGCCCGGTGTGGACGACGGGGTGGTCGACCAGATCATCGCCACGGCCCGCCGCGCCAACCCGCTGCATGGGGTCACCGGCATGCTGGTCTTCGGCAGCGGCATCTTTTTCCAGTGGCTGGAAGGACCGCGCACGGCGGTGCAGCGACTGATGGGCTTGATCAAGGCCGACCCGCGCCACCTGCAGGTGGTGATGCTCAGCGAGACCGAGGAATCGCGCGAGCGCCTGTTCCCCACCTGGGACATGGAACGAGTCGAACCCGACCACATCCGCGACGTGCTGTCCGACGCCATCGACGCCGCCGAGGACGACAACAACGCCGCGGCGCTGCGCACGCTGCTGATCGAGATCGAGACTAGAGAGCTTTTGTCGCGATCTTGAAGTCGGGGTCTTCCGGGCAGGGCCCGAGCGTGAAGCCCAGGCTCGTCATCAGCCGCAGCATGCCGCTGTTGTTGGCCAGGATCAGGCCCATGATCTCTTCCAGCCCCTTGCTGCGCGCCTGCTCCACGATGGCCGCCATCAGCCTCGAACCCAGGCCCTGACCCTTGAAGTCGTCGGCCACGACCAGGCTGAATTCGCAGCTCGTGCCGTCGGGGTTGGTGACGATGCGAGACACCCCGATCAGGCGTTCGCCGGCCTCGCCGCCGTCAGCCGCTGCGGTCTTCACCACGGCCACCAGCGCCATCTCGCGGTCGTAGTCGATCAGCGTGAAGCGCGACAGCACCCGCGCCGGCAGTTCGTGGATGGCGCTGGCGAAGCGGAAGTAGCGGCTTTCCTGCGACAGGCCGCGCACGAAGGCCTGCAGCATTTCGGCGTCGTCGGGGCGGATCGGGCGCACGGTGGCGAGCACGCCGCCCTTGAGCGGCCATTCCTGCTCGATGCTGGCCGGGTAGGGCAGGATGGCCAGGTGCGGGTAGGCGCCGGTGTGGCCGCCGGAGCCGGCCTGCGCTGCATGCGGCAGGCTGTCGATGACGATGCGCGCGTCCACCGCCACGGCGCCATGGTCGTCGACGATGATGGGGTTGATGTCCATCTCGCGCAGCTGCGGCAGTGCGCAGATCATCTCGCTCACGCGCAGCAGCACCTGTTCGAGCACCTCGCTCGGCGCAGCCGGGGCACCCCGCCATTCGCCGAGCATGGCCGCGGCGCGCGAACGTTCGATGAGCTGGCGCGCCAGGAACTGGTTCAGCGGCGGCAGTTCCAGTGCCCGGTCGCGGAACAGTTCGACCATGGTGCCGCCGGCACCGAAGGTGATGACCGGGCCGAAGGGTTCCTCGGTCGACAGGCCGACGAAGACCTCGCGCGCCGGCCCGCCCTGCACCGCGCCCGAACCGGGACGCGCCCGGGCCTGCGCGGCCATGGGCTGCACGGTGATGCCGTTGATGCGCGCGCCAGGCTGCGCCCGCGCCACCGCGGTCAGCATCTCGTTGTAGCGGTCGCGCACCTGGGTGGCGGTGTGCACGTTGAGCATCACGCCCTGCACGTCGCTCTTGTGCGTGATGTCGGGTGAGTCGATCTTCAGCGCCACCGGGTAGCCCAGCTGGCTGGCAATGAGCATGGCCTCGTTGGCGCTGCGCGCCAGCATCGTGCGCGTCACCGGAATGTGGAAGGCGGCCAGCAGCGCCTTGCTTTCCATCTCCGTCAGCACCTTGCGACGTTCGGCGAGCACGCCTTCGATGAGCAGGCGCGCGCCTTCGGTGTCGGGTTCCAGCAGATGGCTCAGCGGCGGCGGCGTCTGCTGCAGCAACTGCTGGTTGCGGTAGAAGCTGGCGATGCTGTGGAAGGCGTCGACCGCGGCCTCGGGCGTGCGGAACACCGGCATCTGGCGTGCGGCCAGCAGCTCGCGCGACGGTCGGGCCGTGGCCTCGCCCATCCAGCAGGCCAGCACCGGCTTGCCGGCGGGCGCGAAGGCCTCGGCCACGGCGCGGGCGATGGCCTCGGGGTCGATGTCCCGGCCGTCGGCGCCGATGAGCTGCTTGGGCGAATGGATCAGCAGCACGCCGTCGACGCCACGGTCCTGGACCGCGCGGTCGAGCGCCGCGACGAAGGCCGGGCCGTTGGCTTCTTCGCCCAGGTCGTGCACGGCGGCCACCTTCAGGCCGATCTCGTCGGCCCAGTCGGCGGCCAGCACCGCCGGACCACCGCCGTTGGTGACGATGGCCAGGTTCTGCCCGGCCGGGCGGAAGCGCGAGGCCAGGCACTGCGCGGCCGAGAACAGCTGCGTGAACTGGCGCACCCGCACCACGCCGGCGCGGCGCAGCGCGGCGTCGAAGACTTCGTCGCTGCCGACGATGGCCGCCGAATGCGTCAGCGCCACCTTCGAGCCCGACTTCTGGCGTCCGGCCTTCATCACCACCACCGGCTTGGCCGAGGCCGCGGCGCGCAGCGCGCTCATGAAGCGGCGGGCGTGGCGGATGCCTTCCATGTAGACCAGGATGCTCTGCGTCTTGCCGTCGCTCGCCAGGAAGTCCAGCACCTGGGGCAGTTCGACGGCGGTGTTGGGGCCGAGCGAGACGACGGTGGAAAAGCCGACGTTGTGCTGGCGCGCCCAGTCCAGGATGGAGGAGGTGAGCGCGCCAGACTGCGACACCAGGGCCAGCGGCCCGGCGGGGGCCAGCGGTCCCAGGGTGCTGGCGTTCAGGCCCAGGCCGGGGCGCTGCAGGCCCTGGCAGTTCGGCCCCAGCAGCTGAACGCCGTAGCGCCGTGCGGTGAGGTGCAGCTCGGTGCACAAGGCCGGTGCCAGGCCGGTGGTCAGGATGAGCGCGGCGCGGCAGCGGATCCGGCCCACCACCTCCAGCGCCGCCACCACCTGTTCAGGCGCCAGCGCCACCAGGGCGAGGTCGGCGCGCGAGGCGGCCAGGTCGGCCAGGGTGCCGGTCATGGCAATGTCCAGCCAGGTGACGGTGCCGCCGAAGCCGGGGCTGCCGTCGGCCTTGGCGCCGGGCGCCAGCGAACGGCGCAGCGCGTGCGCCGCGGGCGTGGGGGCGGGGCCGTCGGGGTCGCCGGCAAAGACGACGATCGAGCGCGGGTCGAACAGCGGGGTCAGGAAATGGCGGTCCACGGGGAGTGCGAAGCAAGCGAGCTGCCAGCATAGGGCACACGCCGGCCGCGTGCGATGAAGGTCGGGCGATGGTTTGTGACCGCGACGCTTCGGGCGGCCCCGCCCCCGTGGCACCATCCGGGGCATGGTGAGCCCGCGAAATCCGCCCAACGGCCTGGAGCCGCTGCAAGACAGCCTGCTGCAGGCCATCGCCGACCGCGGCGGCGTGCGCCACTATCCCGCCAACGCCGTGCTGGTCACAGAAGAGGACCAGAGCGACTCGCTCTTCATCATCCTGCGCGGCCGGGTCAAGGTCTACGGCGCCGGCCCCGATGGCCGCGAGGTGATCTACAGGACCCAGGCCGCGGGCGAGTATTTCGGCGAGATGACGCTGGACGGTGGCCCGCGTTCGGCCAGCGTCATGACGCTGGAAGCCACCACCTGCGCCGTGGTGCCCGGCCCCGAGGTGCGCGACTTCCTGGCCTGCCACCCCGACTTCGCGCTGCACCTGGTGAAGAAGCTCATCCGCCTGGCGCGCGCGTCCACGGACCAGGTCAAGAGCCTGGCGCTGGACGACGTCTACGGCCGCATTGCCAAGCTGCTGCGCAGCCTGGCCCGTGACGAGGAAGGCGTGCTCGTGCTGCCCGACAAGCTGACGCAGCAGGACATCGCCGAGCGCGTGGGTTCCTCCCGGGAAATGGTCAGCCGCATCTTCAAGCCCCTGACCGAAGGGGGTTACGTGGAACTGCGCGGCGGCCGCATCGCCCTGCTGAAGAAGTTGCCGGCACGCTGGTAGGGCGGGCTTGGACGTCCTGCAGACCGTCGCCGACGCCGCCGCGCACCACCTCGCGGCGCTGGCGGTCACGCTGGCCGACCCCTGGCAGCGGCTGGCGCTGGGCGCGGCGGTGCTGGCTGCGGCGCTGATCGTCGTCAGCGCGTTCGTCAAGACCATCATCCCGCTGCGCTGGCTGGCCGTGGCCAGCAACGTCGGGTTCATGGTCTACGGTTATGTCCACCCCAGCCCGCTGATCCTGGCGCTGCACGCCACGCTGCTACCGGTGAACCTGTGGCGCGTGCTGGAGATGGAACGGCTGACGCGCCGCGTGCGCCGGGCCAGCGCGGCGGACGACCAGTCGGGCCTGTGGCTGCAGCCGCACATGCGACGGCGGCGCATGCCGGCCGGCAGCGTGCTGTTCCGCAAGGGCGACCCGGCCGACCGCCTGTACATGCTGGCCGAAGGCGAGATGGAGCTGGTGGAGAGCGGCCGCAAGATGCAGACGGGCCGAATGTTCGGCGAGATCGCGTTCTTCGCCCCGGACCGTCGCCGCAGCGCCACGGCGCGCTGCACCACGGCCTGCATCGTGCTTTCGATCGACGAGAACACTTTCAAGCAGCTGTACTTCCAGAACCCGGAATTCGGCTTCGAGATCGTGCGGCTGATCGCCGGCCGCCTGACCGAAGACGTGCATCGCCTTCAGGGCGAACTGGCCGCACAACGTCGATGGCCCTGAGGTCGGTCGTGTTTACACTCCGCCCCAATTCCGCTCATCCGGCCGCGGGACAGCGGACCCCGCCGCAGCCTCCCAACCCCTACCAAGCACCACCATGACCTACGCGCTGAAGACGACCGCTGTTCTTGCCCTGCTGGCCACCCTGGCAGGGTCCGCCTGGGCGCAGAGTGCCCGCAACGTCGAGATGCTGGATTACTCCACCCGTACCTTGATTTCCGAGGAAGCGGCCAAGAAGGTGATGGGCGAACTCATCCCCGAGAAGCTGTGGAAGATCTACCCCGCCACCAAGTACGTCTTCATCAGCCAGGTGGAAGGCGGCATCACGCCGGCCGGGGCCTGTGCGGTGACGGCCCGGGTCATGCTGATGCCCCTGACCCCCACCGCCAAGGCCGTGCTGTTCAGGCCGCAGAAGATCGCCACCAGCTTCGACGCCCTGCCCGCAGCCAGCATGGACCAGTGCAAGGCCGCTGCTGCGCTCAAGCTCAAGGAAGCCACGAGCGCCGTGGTGGCGGCGCTGGTCAAGACCTGAGCGACACCCCGATGTCTGCGGGCGTCAGCGGCGACGCCGGCGCACGGCCCAGGCCGTGGCCATCAAACCGGTCAGCCAAAGCAGCCAGGTCGACGGCTCGGGGATTTCTGGCACCGGAGGGTCGAAACCGGGCGGCGGGTTTCCGGGCGTGTCGGGTGGCAGGAAGATGCCGCCGCCGCCTACGGTTCCGCTGCCGATGGGCGCGACGCCCACTGGCACGTCCAGTGCACTGCCGGGCCCGCTGACGGAAGGACTGGAGCCGCCAGCGCCCAGGGGCAGGGCGAAGGGCTGACCCGACACAGGTGCAGCCACTTCGCGCGCGCCTGAACCCGGCGTCGGCGCCGGTTGGCTGGCATCGGCGAAGCTGGTGCCGGCATTCGGCGACTCGAACACCAGCGGACCCGTGCCGGCGATGTCGCCGGCGCCCAGGGGCTTCGCCGTCTGATCGGGCCCCGTTGCCGCGGGAGTGCCCGGGCCCCCTGCAAAGCCGGGAATGCCGCCTTCGCCACCCGCAGCCGGCACTGGCGGCCCCGAGAGCCGGGTGACGCGGCTGACGTTGCGGCAGACCGTGGGGACGATGATGCAGTGTTCGCCTTCGCAATACACCAGCCCGCGCTCCACGGTGTCGTCCGTCCAGCGGGCGCGGCTGATGGTGCGGCAGACCCGACCCTCGCCGAAGTGCATGTCGCGCAATTCTTCGTCGTAGCGGTGGTGGCCGGTGATGCTGTCGCGACGGATGGTGGCGATCTCGTCGTACTGGCGTTTGCTCATTCGCGCCTTCAGGCGTTCGCGCACGGCGACGGGAATGTCGGTGTAGCGATCGACTGCGGCGGGGACGTTGCCCATGAAGGGGTCGACCCCGGGCCGATCCCAGGAGCACTGGGCCGCCGTGGCTGCAGGTGACAGGGCGAGTGCGGCGACGAGGGCCAGGGACATGGTGGGCTCTAACAGAAAAATGTTGCGCGGGCAGTGACCAGCGCACCGGTCAAGGCCTCCGGCACCCCTAGTCTAGGGGGTGCCTGTACCGTGCGCCACCCTACCTTGCGCCAGTGTGTGTTACTGCGCGGCCGCATGTCACGGTCCCGCCGGCTCGATGGTTTCGCCGGCTCAAGTTTTGGCAAGGGTGGGCCGCGCGCTGGCGGGTCGCGTGAGGGTCGCGTGAGGGTCGCATGAAGACCGGTGTAGCGTGATACTTGCAGCCCGCCCTGGCCTTCCAACCCACACCAACATGCATTTCGACTGGAACAACCCCTACCCCACCGTCCGCAGCCCGCTGTTTGCGCGCAACGTCGTGGCGACCTCGCAGCCCCTGGCGGCCCAGGCCGGCCTGCAGATGCTGAAAGCCGGCGGCAACGCCGTGGATGCCGCCATCGCCACTGCCGCGGCCATGACCATCGTCGAGCCGGTCAGCAACGGCCTGGGCAGCGACAACTTCGTCATCCTGTGGGACGGCCAGCAACTTCACGGTTTGAATTCCTCCGGTGTCGCGCCTGCAGCCTGGACCCCGGAATATTTCGACAAGCGGCACGGCGGCGTGTTCCCCATCCGAGGCTGGGACAGCGTGACCACGCCGGGCGCGGTGGCGGGCTGGGTCGCCCTGTCCAAGCGCTTCGGCAAACTGCCCTTTGCCGACCTGCTGCAACCGGCCATCGAACTGGCCGAGCGCGGCTACGGCGTGGGGGTGGTCACCGCCGACAAGTGGGAACGCCAGGTGCCCGGTCTGTTCGACCAGCCCGGCTTTGCGGAGTCCTTCATGCCGCGCGGCCGGGCGCCCATGCCTGGGGAGCGTTTCACCTTCGCCGACGCAGGTCGGTCGCTGCGCCTGATCGCACAAACCCACGGCGACGCGTTCTACCGTGGCGAGATCGCAGAAAAGCTGGCGGCCCACGCCAAGGCGCACGGCGGCGCGATGACCCTGTCCGACCTGGACGGCTACCGCCCCGAGTGGGTGACGCCGATCCAGAAAGACTTCGCCGGCCACACGGTGCACGAGATCCCGCCGAACGGCCAGGGCATCGCGGCATTGATGGCCATGGGAATGCTCGAACACACCGCTTTCCGTGATTTCGCCCCCGACAGCCTGGAAAGCCAGCACCTGCAGATCGAGGCCATGAAACTGGCCTTCGCCGACACCTACCGCTGGGTGGCCGATGAACGCTACATGACCGAGGTGAAGGCCGCCGACCTGCTGGACAGCGCCTATCTGGCCGACCGCGCCCGCCTGATCAGCCTGAAACAGGCTGCCGACCCGGCCCACGGCCAACCGCCCCGCGGCGGCACCATCTATCTCACCGCAGCCGACGAGCGCGGCATGATGGTCAGCCTGATCCAGAGCAACTACATGGGCTTCGGCAGCGGCGTGGTTGTGCCGGGCACAGGTGTCAGCCTGCAGAACCGCGGCCATGGCTTCACGCTGCAGCCGGGGCACCCGAACCAGGTGGCACCGCGCAAGCGCCCCTTCCACACCATCATTCCGGCCTTCCTGACGAAGGACGGCCAGCCGGCCATGAGCTTCGGCGTGATGGGCGGCAACATGCAGCCGCAAGGCCATCTGCAGACCCTGGTGCGCATGCTGGTGCACAAGCAGCAGCCGCAGGCGGCTTGCGACGCACCGCGCTGGAAGGTGGCCACCGGCCGGCAGATCGACTGCGAAGCGACCATGGCACCGGCCTTGCAGCAGGGGCTGCGCGAACTGGGCCACGAGATCGTGGCCACGCCCGACGCCTACATGGACTACGGTTCAGGCCAGTTCATCGCCCGCCTGACCGACGACCACGAAGACGGCTACGTGGCGGCCAGCGATTCGCGACGCGAAGGGCAGGCGGTCGGGTTCTGAGAGGGGCTTCGTCTGCCCGCTAAGCT
>JANOBX010000249.1:0-2613 GCA_031411875.1 Burkholderiales bacterium
TGGAGCAGCTGCACTGGCTGCTCGAGGGCATCGACATCGGCGTCGTGCAGCGCCATCCCCAGCGGATCTACGGGCGGGTGGCCTGACGCGGCACTACTGTATGGGTTGGTTGCGCCAGGCGCGCGTTGTTACGGACTGATGCGAGGATTGAGGGCCCATCCGCAGGCGCGATGAAGAGAATGCGCGCCGATGAGCCGCATGCCCATGCCCGAAGATGTCGAAGCGCTGAAGAAGGCGTTGAGCGATGCACTGGGCGAGTTGCGCGTGGTGCGTACCGAACGCGACCTGCTCAAGGAGCAGCTCAACCGCTTCAAGCGCCAGCTCTTCGACGCCAAGAGCGAAGTCAGCGCCGCGCACCAGAAGGACCTGTTCTTCGACGAAGCCGAGATCGAAGGCGCACAAGCCCAGCCTGCGGCCGCCGAGACCGAAGACGACAAGGTCGAGGTGCCGGCACACAAGCGCACCAAGCGCGGCCGTAGGCCCCTGGATCCGGCCCTGCCGCGCGAGGTACGGCGCCACGAATTGCCCGAAGACGAGCGCGTGTGCCCGCACGACGGCGCGGCCCTGCGCGAGATCGGCGTGGAAGTCAGCGAGCAACTGGACGTCGTGCCGCAGCAGGTGCGCGTGATCCGCCACGAGCGGGTGAAGTACGCGTGCCCGTGCTGCGACGGCGGCCTGCGCCTCGCTGCGAAGCCGCCGCAGGTGATCCCCAAGGGCCTGCTCAGCGAAGCGGCGCTGGCCTGGGTGATCACGTCGAAGTACCTGGATGGCCTGCCGCTGTACCGCCAGGCCGCGCTGCTGGGCCGCTTCGGCGGCACGGAGCTGTCGCGCAACACGCTGGCCGCCAGCGTCGTGCGGGTGGGCCAGGCGACGCAGCCGGTGATCAACCTGCTGCGCGACGCGCTGCTGGACTCGTTCATCGTCCACGGCGACGAGACCGAGGTGCAGGTGCTCAAGGAGCCGGGGAGAAAGGCCCAGGCCAAGAGCTACATGTGGGTGCAGATGACCCAGGCCAGCGGCCAGGACGGCACTGGCCCGCCGATCCGGCTGTTCGGCTACTCCCCCAGCCGCAGCACGCACTCGGCCAGGACACTGTATGAGGGGATGCGACCCGGCGGCGTGCTGATGAGCGACGGCTATGAGCCCTACGCGGCAATAGCCCAGCAGCATCGACTCGTGCACCTGGGATGCTGGGCGCACTGCAGGCGGTACTTCCACGAGGCGTTGCAGGCGTTGCCCAAGGACCGACGAGGGCCCGAGCAGTTGCCGGCGCAGTTCATCGAGCTCATCGGCCGGCTGTACAAGGTCGAGGCTGACGCTCGGAGAGAAGAACTGGATACCCAGGCACTGCAGCAGCAGCGGACGAGGCACAGCAAACCGGTGCTCGAACAGATCGAGGCCCTGGCGCTGCAGCACCTGCATGGCGTGCTGCCGGGCAGCCTGCTGGGCAGAGCGTTGCACTACGTCACTGCGCAGTGGCCCAAGCTCGTGCGCTACGCCGACGACGGCCGATACCCGATCGACAACAACGCCTGCGAAAACGCGATCCGCCCCTTCGTCGTCGGAAGACGGAACTGGTTGTTCGCCGATACGGTGGGCGGAGCGAACGCCAGCGCCAACCTGTACTCGCTGCTGCAGACCTGTGTGGCCAACGGCATCGATGGATACCGCTACCTGAGTACGTTGCTGGTTGCGTTGCCAACGGCCAAGACCGTCGAAGACTACGAGGCCCTGCTGCCCTGGCGCCTTGCCTCGGCCGATCACTGATCAACAACTGCCGCACGGCGCGAGGACGCGGTTGATTGACCGCTTACTCGAGGGCTAAGGTGCCGGTGTAGCCGCAGCAGGATGGACGGAAGAGGAGCCTGGGAAAACTGAGCGCCGACCAAGCCGATGCAGGGCGCTTTGGCGCTGGACCAGCCCAGGGGAAGCCAAAGACGCCGGCTGAGCCAAAGTGACCTGCCGTGCAGCGGTGGCGCGTATGCTTGGCACGCCAGCAAAGCAGGCAGAAAGCCGGGAAGGTGGCCAAGACATAACCACGCTACTCCCGAAATGCCTAACGTTCGAGCTAACCTGCCCGCGGAGGCGAGCGGCGTAAGCCCGGGCTGCAAGGATAGCTTGCGTGCTGCAGCCCGGGCTTGCGCCGCTTGCCGTAGCGGGTCAGGTTGAGCGAAGGGTTAGGCGTCTCTGCGCCGCGTCTTCGACAGGCTTTTGCCCTGAAAGCCCCCACGATTTGCCATTTGGCTACTTTCTTCATGTGCTGTCCGGCGGCAGAACTGTTTGATACGCCCAACCCTTTAGTTCACTCAGCTTCGCGTCTAGGCGATGCACGTCCGTTGTCAGCCCCATGCTCGCCGCTGCAATGGCGAGCAACTCGATGACTCTATGGTTCTCCCAGATGCTCTCGTTCGCAACTGAATCTAAGGTGTCGAAGGCAAGGCCAAGCTCGTTGTGCTCCAGATACTCCTCGAAATGGGCGAGGCCGTCCGCGAACTCTGCCTCCGCAATCTGGGACAGATGCGCCCGGGCGTCGCGAAGGTAAGCTTCCGTGCGCGCCCAGGAGCGGCTGAGGTCTGGAGGAGTAGCCACTTGAGACGCCTAACGTTCGAGCTA
>JANOBX010000250.1:0-2213 GCA_031411875.1 Burkholderiales bacterium
TGCAGCGGCCGAAGGCGAGGTTCAGGCCTGGCGGCGACGCCTGGCCATAGCCCCGACCACGACGAGGCCGGCGGCCAGCAGGCCGTAAGTACCGGGTTCGGGCACGGCACTGATCGTCAGACCCGACAAGGTGCCGTTGTAGGTGCCCTGAAGGGTGGCCGCGCCGGTGCTCAGGTTGAGGGCGTAGATGCCGGTGGCCAGCGACGCGCTGTTCTCGACGTTGAGTGCCGCGAAGGCCGTGCCGTTGGCCAGCACCTCGAAGCCGTTGGCGTTGACCACGTTCACGCCCAGCGATCCCACCGTGGAGATGCTCGGGGCGTTGAACGCCGTGGCTGCGAACGCCAGGGTGTTGTTGTCGCTGTTGATGTAGTACAGGCCGGTGCTGGCGGGCGCGCCTGCCGTCGACGAATTGGTGTAGCCCGCGCCGGTGAAGCCTGCGCCGATGTTGCTGGCGGTGTTGGCGACGGCGCCGGTGTTCACGTTCACGGCCAGGTTTGCGCCGGCCGAACTGACGACGCGCAGCGAGGCTGCGCCTGCGAAGTCGGCCATCGGATTGAAGTCCAGGCCCCAGCCCAGGTTGCCGGCGATCAGGGGCACCGACAGCGCCGCCACGAAGCTGGCCGCGCCGGTGAATTCGTTGATGGTGTAGATCTGGTTCGACTGCGTGATGCCGTAGATCGTGTTGTTGCTGGGGCGCAGGTCGATGCCGACGAAGCGGTCGCCCGCGGCCAGGCCGCTGATGGCCACGGTGCTGGCCACCGAAGGCATGGCGGCGTCGAAGCGCGTGATCTGGTTGGCGCTGGTCAGGCCGACCAGAGTCTGCGCGCTGGCCACGGTGGCGGCCAGGGACAGGGCGGTGATGGCGGCGGTGCGCAGGGCCAACCTAGCGCGGACGGGGTGGAAGGGTGTCATGTGGGCTCTCCTGGATGAGTGGCTGGAATCGACGCGGTGCACCGGGGGGTGCGCATGCGTGCGTCTCCAGTCCCTACGCAGGCCCGTTCAGGCTGGATGTGCCTGGCAGCTTCACCTGACCCCCGCGAACGCGGGGGTCCCCATCCGGCAGGATCAGCCCGTGTTGCGCAGCCCGGCAGCGATGCCGTTGATCGACAGGTGGATGCCCCGCTGCAGCCGCTCGACGCTGGGGTCGACCGTCTTGCCGCCCTGCGGCCGCGTGCGATAGCGGCGCAGCAGTTCCACCTGCAGGTGGTTCAGCGGGTCCAGGTAAGGAAAGCGGTATTCGATGCTGCGCGCCAGCGCCGGGTTCGAGGCCAGGCGCTCGGTCTGGCCGGTGATGAGGTTCAGCGCCGCCGTGGCGCGTTCCCATTCGGCCTTGATGGCCGTGAACATGCGCTTGCCCAGGGCCTTGTCTTCCACCAGCTCGACATAGCGCGCAGCGATGCGCAGGTCGCTCTTGGCCAGCACCATGTCCAGGTTGCTCAGCAGGGCGCGGAAGAAGGGCCATTGCTTGTGCATGCGCTGCAGCAGCGCCTCGCGCTGGGCGCGCTGCTCGGGCCCGCCTCCAGCCAGGTAAGCCTCGACCGCACTGCCGAAACCGCACCAGCCGGGCAACGCCACGCGGCACTGGCCCCAGCTGAACGACCAGGGAATGGCGCGCAGGTCCTCGATGGCCTGGGTGGCCTTGCGGCTGGCCGGGCGGCTGCCGATGTTCAGTTCGGCGATCTCGCGGATGGGCGTGGCCGCGAAGAAGTATTCCGTGAAGCCCGGGGTGCCGTAGACCAGCTTGCGATAGGCGGCGCAGCTGGCCTCGCTGATCTGCGCGGCCGCGTCCAGGAAAGACTGCGGCGCGGTCTTGGTCGGATTCAGCATCGTGGCTTCGAGCGTCGCGGCGACCAGGGTTTCCAGGTTGCGGCGGCCGATCTCGGGGTGGGCGTACTTCGAGCCGATGACCTCGCCCTGCTCGGTCAGCCGGATCTGGCCGTTGACGGTGCCCGGGGGCTGCGCCAGGATGGCCTGGTAGCTCGGCCCGCCGCCGCGGCCCACCGTGCCGCCACGGCCGTGGAACAGGCGCAGGGTGATGCCGTGGTCGTTCCCGAGTTCGTTGAACAAGCCCACCAGGGCGGTCTCGGCTCGGTAGAGCTCCCAGTTGCTTGTGAAGAAGCCGCCGTCCTTGTTGCTGTCGCTGTAGCCGAGCATGACGTCCTGCTCGCCGCCGCTGGCCACCACCCGCTGCGCCACGCCGGGCAGGGCGTAGA
>JANOBX010000251.1:0-49928 GCA_031411875.1 Burkholderiales bacterium
GCGCCGCCACCCGCGCCGGCACCGAACCCGGCACCCGCCCCGCCGCCGCCCACGCCGGCACCGCCCCCGGCGGTGCGCGCCGACATCGCGGTGGAAGCCGAGAAGCGACGCGAAGTCGAACGCCAGCGCCTGGAGCGTGCCGAGGCCGAACGCAAGCAGCGTGACGACGCGAGGCGAGAGGCCAAGCGCGAGGAACTCCAGCGCGAACAAGCCAGGCGCGAGGAAGCGCAGCGCACGAAGGCCGAGCGCGAGAAGGACCAGCGCGAGAAGGCCGACGCTGCCCGCGCCGAGAAGGCCAAGGAAGCCGAGAAAGCCAAGGAAGCAGCGGCCAAGGCGGCTGCCGACGCCCGCCTGGCGCAGCAGCGCGAGGAGAACCTGCGCCGCATCCAGGCCCAGGCCGGCGCGGCCGATGCGGCCACACCGCCCAGCACCGGCACGGCCGCCGCGAACGCCGCGCCTTCCGCGAACTACACCGCCAAGTTGGTGGCGCTGATCCGCGGCAACATCGTGTTCACCGGCGCCGTCAACGCCCTGGCCACGGCCGAAGTCGAAGTGCGCGCCGGCCCCAGCGGCACGATCCTGTCGCGCCGGCTCGTCAAGAGCAGCGGTCAGCCCGACTGGGACGAAGCCGTGCTGCGCGCGGTGGACCGCACCGCCACGCTGCCGCGCGACAGCGATGGGCGCGTGCCGCCGGTGCTGATCATCACTTTCCGGCCGCGGGAATGAACTCCAGCCCGGCGACATAGGCCCGGCTCGTGGCGCCGGTGTTGTCGGCGTCGCCGCCCACCAGCACCGCCACCACCGGCGGCACGGTGGCGCTCTCGTCGCCGAAGGCGGCCAGGAAGTCGGCCCGGACGTCGCGTATTTCCTCGAACCAGTGCCCTGGAGCGTCGGCCTTGCTGCGCAATACGATGTAGCGCACACGCCGGCTGTAGGCGTTCGGCAGCACGGCGCCGGGCGCATCGGCATGGCTCCAGACCCAGCACAGCGTGGCCGCCGGCAAGGGTTCGGGGCTGCGGGTGCGCGCCAGGCGCAGCAGTTCACGCTCGAAAAAGGGCACGCGGTCCAGCGGCAGGTCGAAGCTCAGGCAGACCTTGGCCGGGCTGTCGTCGCCGGTCTTGCGGCGCAGGTCGGCACTGGCGTTGGGCAGGTCCACGCGCCATGACCAGCTCAGGCCGGCCGGCGACGGGCCTGCCCAGGCATGGGCCAGATGGCCGTAGGACCCGCGGGCGTCGACGCGCACCGCAGGCCGGCCGTCCAGCCTTTCCGGGCTGAACACCGTGGCGGGGGCCTGCTGCCGCGGCAGCGTCAGCACACGCCAGCCGGCACCGATCTGCAGGAGGACGCCGTCGGCCTGAACGAGGGGCCCCGGCGCCGCCGCCGCAACGGCAACCGCCGCGAAGCCCGCTGCCGGCAACAGCCGGCGAACGGCCCGGACGGCCGCCGAAGGAAGGGAACCGATGCGCCTGTCGATGCTGCTGCAGATGCTGATTCTGATGCTCCTGGGCAGGTGGCCCGCCCGACCCGGTATCACACCACAAGCGCGCCCGGTCCGCGCGGCTGTCAGCCCGCCGAGCCCGCCGCGCCTGCGGCGCGGCGCAGGCTGCGCCAGCGCAGCGCCAGCGCGGGCAAGGCCAGCACCCACAGCAGCGCCGGTGCGGGCTCGGGCACGGGCACGGCGCTGAGCAGCAGCGAGATCCCGCCGTCGTTGTCGGGCAGGAAATAGTCGGCGGTAACAAAGCCGACGGTGGTCGCCCGGGACAGCGTGAAGTGATAGGCCGGTGTGGCCAGGAAGGCCGCGGTGGCCTCGGCCCGCGTGCCCCAGGCGCAGAAGTGGTACTGGCAGGTGGGTTCGCCGATCGACAGCCCGTCGACGAGCACGCTGAAGCGACCGTCGGGCAGTTGCTCGGCCAGCACGTAGTGGCTGCGCCAGCTGCCGGGCTCCGGCACCTGGAAGTTCCAGGTGTCGTAGAGCGCGCCGGGCAGGCCCCAGGCGTCGACCAGGCTGTAGCTGCCGGCCGGCAGGGTCAGCAGCACGGGGCGCACGAGGTCGATCACCGTTCCTGCAGGCAGGGGGTAGCTCAGCGGCGACAGCGTGCCCGCGCCATCGGGCCCGTAGCCCTGGATGTTGACGAGGGTGTCGGCCTGGGCCGAAGCGGTGGCCAGCAGCAGCGAGATCGTGGCGGCCAGGGGGGCATGGGTGTTCATCGTCGGCGCTCCGTGAATGCCTCGGCGAAGGCCGGGCTTGCCCATGAACACGGCAAAAACCACGGCCATCCGCCACGCCCCACCGGGCCGCACCGGGTCGTCAATGCAGGCTCAGCAGCGGCCGCGGCACCGGCCGGCCCAGCGACAGGGCGTACTGGTCGTCTGCACGGGCGTACAGCACCCGGCCCGGGCTGGGGTCGGTGCCGTGCGCGGCCAGCAGCTCGGCTTCCGCGGCCAGCAGCTCGGCACGCAGCAGATGGGCCGCCGGCAGGCCCGCCAGCGCGCTGTCTCGGGCGGCCACGAAGTTCGCCACGGCCGCCCGGCGATCCACGGGGCCGGCCGCGACCGCCAGCACCCAGGCCTGCACGGCCTTGCAGCGCGTGGTGCGCGGGTTGGCGGCGCCCAGCGCCCGGTCCAGCACGGGGCAGGCCGCCGCTGCGAGCGCCTGGGCCTCCGCCGGGGCCGCCGTGCGCTGCGCCAGCGCCAGCGCCAGCTGCTTGCTCGCCCGTTCCAGCGGGTTGTCGCGCGCACCCATCTGCTCGGCCAGCGCCAGGGACACGCGCAACAGGCGCACGCCTTCTTCCCGCTCCCCCTGGGCCAGCAGCGCATCGGCCAGGTACCAGCGCGCGGCTTCGCGGTAGCGGGTGGGCTGGGCATAGCGCCCGTCGAAGAAGGCCAGGGCCTGGCGCGCCTGGGCCACGGCTTCGTCGTGCAGCCCGGCCTGGGTGAGCAGGCGCACCAGCTGCACCCGGGCCAGCTCCACCGCCTCGGGCTCGACCTGGCTGCGCGCCATGACGTTGGCGAGGTTGGCGCGCTGCTGCTGCAGTGCTGGCAGGTACTGGCCCGTTTCGGCCAGGCTGCGGGCGTAGAGCGAACGCGTGACCACGGTGCGGTCGTGCTGCACACCCAGGTGCTGGTCGTACAGCGGGACGATGGCCGCCAGGATGCGTTCGGCGCCGGCCACATCGCCACGGGTGTAGCGCAGGTTGGCGAGCAGCGAACGCTGGCCGATCTGGTCGGTGACGGGGTAGTCGGGCAGCTGGCCGGTGTGGCGCTCGAAGAGTTCCAGCAGCTTTTCGGCTTCGGCCACCTGGCCGCGCGCGAGATGGATGCTGGCCACGTGGCTGACCACCGTGAGGTAGTCGACCGAGGCTTCGCCAGTGAGCGCGCGCTGCACCTGCAGCGCCTGATCGGCCAGCCTGGCGGCCGGGTCGAGCTGGCCGGTCTGCGACGCCACCCAGGCCTGATAGCCCAGCACCAGGCCGGTCCAGCGGTGCGGCCGGGTGCCCAGCGCGTCGCCGGCCTGCAGCGTGCGCTGCAGCGAGACACCGGCGGCCGCGTAGTCGCGCAGCTCCAGCTGCGCCTGGGCCAGCCGGTACCAGGACTCGGCCGTGTCCACGCTGCCCCGGGGGCTGGCCTGCTGATGCCAGGCGACCGCGCTGCCCAGATGCCTGGCGGCCTGCGCCATGTCGCCCATCTCGATGAAGATGCGTCCGACGGTCTGGTGCAGCCGCGCCTGCACGGCGATCTGGCCCTTGAACTCTTCGTCGATCTGCGCCGCGGCCAGCGTCAGCAGCTGGCGCGCCGTACGTTCCTGGCCGCGGGCCTGCTGCGGGTCGTTGTAGGCCAGCACCTTCACCAGGAAGGCCTGCACGGCCTGCGACTGCCGGGCTTCGGCCGCGGCTTTCTGTGCCTGCCAGAAGGCCAGCCCAGCGCCGGTGGCCAGCGCCACCACCACGACCGCGCCGGCGCCGTAGCCCAGGGCATGGCGGCGCAGGCTGCGGCCCAGCCGGTAGCTCCATGTGGCGGGCCGGGCGCGCACCGGCAGCCGCTGCAGGTGGCGTTCGATGTCTTCGGCCAGGGCCGCGACGCTGGCGTAGCGCTGTGCCGGCTGCACCGACAGCGCCTTCATCACGATGGTGTCGACGTCGCCGCGCAGCGCCCGCGACAGCGCGCGCTCGGCCACGGCCTGGCTGGGCCGCCGCACTTCGGCGCCGAGGATGGCTTCTTCCAGGGCCGCGGCCGTGTCGCGCTTGAGCCGGTAGGGCAGCTGCCCGGTGAGCAGTTCGTAGAGCAGCACGCCCAGCGAATAGACGTCGCTGGCCACCCCCAGCGGCCGGCCCGCCACTTGCTCCGGGCTGGCGTACTGCGGCGTGAGCGCGCGACCGCCCAGCTGGGTGAGCGCGGTTTCGGCGGCCTGTGCGCCAGCGCCTTCGCCTTCCAGCAGCTTGGCCACGCCGAAGTCGAGCAGCTTGACCTCGCCCTGGGTCGACACGAGCACGTTGGCCGGTTTCAGGTCGCGGTGGATGACGAGCTGGCCATGCGCGTGCTGCACGGCCTGCAGCACCGGCAGGAACAGCTGCAGGCGCGCACGCAGGCCCAGGCCCTTCGACTTCGCGTGCAGGGTGATGGGCTCGCCGTCGACGAATTCCAGGGCCAGCCAGGGCTGGCCGGCCGCGTCGCCGGCGTCGAGCACCTGGGCGATGTGCGGGTGCTGCAGCGCGGAAAGGATGGCGCGCTCACGCCGGAAGCGTTCGCCGAAGACCTGCGAGCCCGGGTTGCGGTGCGGCAGCTTGAGCGCCACCTGGCGCTGGTGCGCGCCGTCGGCACGCTCGGCCAGCCACACGCTGGCCATGCCGCCGCGGCCCAACTCGCGCAGCAGCCGCCACGGGCCGACCGTGGCACCGGCCTGCTGTGGCGTACCTTCCGCGCCGGCGCCCAGGAAGTCGGCGGTCTCGATGGCGCGCCGGTCTTCCAGCAACTGCTGCAGCGCCTGCTTCAGGTGCGGCGGGTGCAGCGCCAGCGCGGCCAGCCAGCCTGCGCGTTGCGCGGCCGGCAGCTCGAGCGCGGTGTCCAGGTGCACCATCACCTGCGCCCATTCCTCGGGCTGCAGACTGAAGGCGGGCGTCGACATCGGCGCAGTATCACGCGGCCGCTCGCCGACGGGCACCCCCCTGGCGCGCGGCCAGCAGCCAGGCCACGCCCAGGGCCATCAGGGCCCAGCTGCCGGGCTCGGGCACGGCCGAGATCGACAGCAGGCCGAAGCCCGCCGCCTGGCCGCCGACGAGGTTCTCGTTGACGACGAAGAGCAAGCTGTCGACATCGGCCCAGTCGACCGGCCGGCCGGTCGCAGAATTCAGCGTGAAGCTGGAGAACGGCAGGTCGACGACCGAGCTGCCACGCAGCGTGACGCTGGCCGCCGAGCCGTCGGGGTTCAGCCCCGCACCGGTCGAAGTGTTGGCGTAGACGGTCAGCGTCAGGCCGTCGCGGTTCCAGGTTCCAGCGTCCAGGACACCGCCCCACCAGACGTCCACACGCAGCGCCGTCTGCCCGCCGAGGTCCAGGTTCATGGGCGCCAACTGCCCGTAGCCGACGCTGGCCAGCAGGTTCTGGGTGGGCAGGCGATAGGCCTGCAGCCAGCCCGTCTCGACCTGGACGAAGCTCAGGGCCGAAGAACCCGGCGCCGAGCGCAAGGCCAGGCTGCGCGTGCCGCCGGGCACGCTGGCCGCGGTGTCGCTGCGCAGCCAGCCGGCGGCGTCAGGCGGCATCGTGGGCAGCTCGAGCAGGCTGAAACCGTCGCGGAAATCGTCGATGACCTGGGCGGAGGCCGGGGCGGCCAGCACGGCCAGGCCCAGCAGGGCGGACAGAACACGAAAGCATTGCGGCATGGTGGGACTCCTGTTGCACCCGAAAGCCGGGCTTGCAGGAATACACGGCCTGGCGGCGCCGAATCCGCCATCGGCCCGCTTCGCACTGCCGATCAGACCGCCTTCAGGTTGGCATACAGGAAGCTGCGCGCCTTTTCCCAGTCGCGTTCGACGGTGCGTTTGGCCACGCCCAGGGCACTGGCGATCTCGTCCATCTCCAGGCCGACGAAAAACCGCATCTCGACGACCTGCACCAGGCGCGGGTCGACCGCGGCCAGCTCGCCCAGGGCTTCGTGCACGGCCAGGATCTGTTCATCGCCGGCCGGCAGGGCGTCGGAGACGGCCGTGTTCAGCGTCACCGGGGCCTGGCCACCGCCGCGTCGGTCGGCGCGCGCTTCACGCACCAGGTCGACCACCACCGAACGCATCACGCGCGCAGCGTAGGTCAGGAAATGGCCGCGGTCCTTCACCTCGAGCTGTTCGAGCTTGACCAGACGCAGGTAGGTTTCGTGCACCAGCGAGGTGGTGTCCAGGCCCTGCGGACCGTCGCCGCCGCGCAGCCTGGCATGGGCAATGCGGCGCAGGTCGGTGTAGAGCAGTTCGCACAGCCTGTCGGCGGCTGCGTCCTGGCCCTGGCCCGCCTCCTGGATGAGCAGGGTGATCTCTCCCATGGCACGGATTCTGCGACAGGGTCAGCCGCGTTGCCAGGTCTGAAAGCGCTCCACCCACTTCAGCAGGGCCACGGGCTGATGCGCCCGCTTCCATTCGCCGGCCACGTACTTGTTGGCTTCCGACATGGTCGGGTAGGTGTGGATGGTTCCCAGGATCTTGTTCAGCCCCAGGCCGTGCTTCATGGCCAGCACGTATTCGGCCAGCAGGTCGCCGGCATGGGCGCCGACGATGGTCACGCCCAGGATGGTGTCCTTGCCCGGCACGGTCAGCACCTTCACCCAGCCATGGGCGGCGCTGTCGGCAATGGCGCGGTCGAGGTCGTCGATGCCGTAGCGGGTGACCTCGTAGGCAACGTCCTGCGCCTTCGCCTCGGCCTCGTTCAGGCCCACGCGCGCGACCTCGGGGTCGATGAAGGTGGCCGCAGGAATGACGCGGTAGTCGGCCTTGAAGGTCTTGAACGCACCGAACAGGCCGTTGACCGCGGCATACCAGGCCTGGTGCGCAGCCACGTGGGTGAACTGGTAAGGCCCGGCCACGTCGCCGGCGGCCAGGATGTTCGGGAACTTCGTGCGCAGGGCCTCGTCGGTCTGCACCGTCTTGCCCACCGGAATGCCCAGTTCTTCCAGGCCGAAGCCTTGCAGACGTGCGGCGCGGCCCACCGCGCACAGCAGCTGGTCGAAGGCCAGGCGCTGCTCCACGCCGCCGGCTTCGACGACGATGAACTTGTCATCGCCGATGCGCTCGCAACGCAGCGCCTTGTGCTGCAGCAGCACCTGTACGCTGTCGGCCTGCAGGGCCTGCAGCGCAAAGGCCGAGACGTCCTCGTCTTCACGCCCCAGGAGGCGCGGCGACTGTTCGATCTGCGTCACCTGCGCGCCCAGCCGGGCGAAGGCCTGCGAAAGTTCACAGCCGATGGGCCCTCCGCCCAGCACCACCAGGCGCTTCGGCAGCTCCCGCAGGCCCCAGAGCGTGTCGCTCGTCAGCGGTTCGACTTCGGCCAGCCCCGGCAAGGGCGGGATGAAGGGCGCGGCGCCGGTGGCGATAACGATGCTGCGCGTGGTGAGCACCTGCACCTGCCCGTCGTCGGCCGTGATCTGCACCCGCCAGGGATCGAGGATCTTCGCGCGGCCCAGCTGCACGTCCACGCCCAGGCCGTTGTAGCGTTCGACGGAATCGTGCGGCTCGATGTCGCGGATGACCTGGGCGATGCGGTCCATCACCTGCGCGAAGTCGATGCGGTGCGAAGCCTCGGCAATGCCGTAGTCGGCGCTGTGGCGGATGTTGCGGGCCAGCGTGGCGGTCTTGATCAGCGCCTTGCTGGGCACGCAGCCGTAGTTCAGGCAGTCGCCGCCGAGCTTGTGCGCTTCCACCAGCGTCACCTTGGCCTTCACCACGGCCGCGATGTAACTCGTCACCAGCCCCGCGGCACCGGCCCCGATGACGACCATGTTGCGGTCGAACTGCCGGGGCTTCTTGTCGGCCCAGGGCGCATAGACCTTGCGCGCGGCGATCGAGTCCACCGCCTTCTTCGCCAGCAGCGGGAAGACGCCCAGCAGCACCAGGGCCGTGGCCAGGCCCGGGCTGACGATGCTGCGCAGCGAATCGATCTGCGCCAGCTGCGTGCCGGCATACACGTAGACGATGGTGCCGGCCAGCATGCCCACCTGGCTGGTGACGTAGAAGGTGCCGGCCTTCATCTTCGTCAGCCCCATCAGCAGGTTGATCACGAAGAACGGAAACACCGGCACCAGGCGCAGCGTGAACAGGTAGAAGGCGCCCTCGCGTTCGATGCCCTTGTCGATGTCGGCCAGGCGGTTGCCGAAGCGGGCCTTGACGCTGTCGCGCAGCACGTAGCGCGCGAACAGCATGGCCAGCGTGGCGCCGATGCTGGACGCGAACGACACGATCACCGTGCCCCACAGCAGCCCGAACACCGCCCCGCCCAACAGCGTGAGGATGGCCGCCCCCGGCACCGACAGCGCCGTCACGGCCACGTACACCGCCAGGAAGCTGCCCACCACCAGCAGCGGCCGCGCCTCGTAGAGCGCGGCGAATTCACCCTGGGTCTGCTTGATGTAGTCGAGCGTGAAGAAGCGGCCCAGGTCCAGGACGAAGAAGGCGACGACGGCAGCCAGCAGTGCCAGCAGCAAAATGAGTTTTTGGCGGTTCATGCAAGCCTGTGTCGCGGCCGGGCGGCTGCGCTTACAGGCATTGTGGGGCGCCGCCGCTTGAACCCTGGATCAAGCGGCCGGGCCGTACCCGCCTCCGCCGGGGGTTTCGACCACGAACACATCGCCAGGCTGGATCTCGGCGCTGCCGATGTGCTGCAGCGTTTCCCGGCTTCCGTCGGCCCGCTCGACGCGGTTGATGCCCAGCGCCCCGGGCTGGCCGCCGGCCATGCCGAAGGCCGGCACGACGCGGCCGTTGCTCAGGATCGACGCCGTCATCGCTTCCAGGACGCGCACGCGGCGCACGCCGCCGTCGCCCCCACGCCACTGCCCGGCGCCGCCGCTGCCCTTGCGGATCTCGAAGCTTTCCAGGCGCACCGGGAAACGGTGTTCCAGCACCTCGGGGTCGGTCAGGCGGGAATTGGTCATGTGCGTCTGCACGACGCTGGTGCCGGCGAAACCCGGCCCGGCGCCGCTGCCGCCACTGATGGTCTCGTAATACTGGTGGCGGGCGTTGCCGAAGGTGAAGTTGTTCATCGTGCACTGGCCTGCGGCCATCACGCCCAATGCGCCATAGAGCGCATTGGTGACGCAGGTGCTGGTCTCGACGTTGCCGGCCACCACCGCCGCGGGCGGGCGCGGGTTGAGCATGCAGCCTTCGGGCACGACCACGTGCAGCGGCTTCAGGCAGCCAGCGTTCAGCGGGATGTCGTCGTCGACCAGGGTGCGGAAGACATACAGCACCGCCGCCATCGTCACCGCCTTCGGGGCGTTGAAGTTGTTCGGCAGCTGCTCGCTGGTGCCGGTGAAGTCGATGGTGGCGGCGCGCGCGGCCACGTCCACCGTCAACTTCACGTCGATGTGCGCGCCGTTGTCCAGCGGCAGGCTGAATGCGCCGTCCTTCAGCGCGGTGATGACGCGGCGCACGCTTTCCTCGGCGTTGTCCTGCACGTGCTGCATGTAGGCGGTCACGGTTTCGCGGCCGAACTGCAGCACCATCGCGCCCAGTTCTTCCACGCCCTTCTGGTTGGCGGCGATCTGCGCGCGCAGATCGGCGATGGTCTGGTCGGGGTTGCGCGCCGGGTAGCGGCCGCTGCCGAGTTGTTCGCGCAGTTCCGCTTCGCGCAGCACGCCGTCGCGCACCAGCAGGAAGTTGTCGAAGAGCACCCCTTCCTCGTCGATGCTGCGGCTGAAGGGCGGCATCGAACCGGGCGTGATGCCGCCGATGTCGGCGTGGTGGCCGCGGCTGGCGACATAAAAGGACGGCTGTGCGTCGCCCGGCTGAAGATAGACCGGCGTCACGACCGTCACGTCGGGCAGGTGGGTGCCGCCGTGGTACGGGTCGTTCAGCACATAGACGTCGCCCTCGCGCATGGCCGGGTTGCGTTCGATCACGGTCTTGATCGACTCGCTCATGCTGCCCAGGTGCACCGGCATGTGCGGGGCGTTGGCGATGAGCTCACCGGCCGCGCTGAAGAGCGCGCAGCTGAAGTCCAGCCTTTCCTTGATGTTCACGCTGTAGGCGGTGTTCTGCAGGCGCAGGCCCATCTGTTCGGCGATGTTCATGAACAGGTTGTTGAACACCTCCAGCATCACCGGGTCGGCCTCGGTGCCGATGGCGTGCTGGGTGGGCCGGGCCAGCACACGCCGGAGTTCCAGCGTCCCGGCGGCCTTCAGCGCGGCCTGCCAGCCGGGTTCGACGACGGTGGTGGCGTTCTGCTCGGAAATGATGGCCGGGCCGGTGACGGTGGCGCCGGGCTGCAGACTGTCGCGCACGAACAGGCCGGCGTCGAGCCAGTCGCTGCCGCAGTGCATGCGCACGGTGGCATCGGGCGTGGGTGCGTGGGCCGGCGTCGAGGTCTGCACATCGGCGGCACCGGCGTCTTCGAAGCGCTCGCCTTCGCCCACCGCTTCGACCGCCACCGATTCGATGACCAGCGGTCGACCGGGCATGAGGAACGCGAAGCGCTGCCGGTAGGCCGACTCGAACGCGGCGGTGAGCTCGGCGATGCTGCCGCCCCGGGCACTGGCGGGCACGGCAATCGCGGTGTCCGTGCCCTGGTAGCGCAGGTGCAGCTGGCGGCGCAGCTGCACGCGTTCCAGCGGCACCCCCTGGCTGGCCACTTCCGCCGCTGCGGCTTCGGCCAGCGGCAGCAGGCGGGCTGCGGCCGCCACCAGACCGGCGTCGTCCAGCGGCAGTTCGACCGAGGCCTCGCGCATGGCGATCTGGTCGGCCAGGCCCATGCCGTAGGCACTGAGCACACCCGCCAGCGGGTGCACGAAGACCCGGCTCATGCCCAGCGCGTCGGCCACGCCGCAGGCATGCTGGCCGCCGGCGCCGCCGAAGCATTGCAGCGTGTACTGGGTGACGTCGTAGCCCCGCGCCACGCTGATGCGCTTGATGGCGTTGGCCATGTTCTGCACCGCAATCTGCAGGAAGCCCTCGGCCAGCCCTTCGGGCGTGGTGGCGCGGCCGCTGGCCTGCTGCACCTGCGCCGCCAGTTCGGCGAAGCGCGCAGCCACGCCTGCTGCGTCCAGCGCTTCATCGGCGCCCGGGCCGAAGACCTTCGGAAACCAGGCGGGCTGGATCTTGCCAAGCAGCACGTTGGCGTCGGTGGTGGCCAGCGGCCCGCCGCGGCGGTAGCTGGCCGGGCCGGGGTTGGCACCCGCGCTCTGCGGGCCCACGCGCAGGCGGGCGCCGTCGAACTGCAGCAGGCTGCCGCCGCCTGCGGCCACGGTGTGGATGCTCATCATCGGCGCGCGCATGCGCACGCCGGCCACCTGGGTTTCGAACGCGCGCTCGAACTCGCCGGCGTAGTGGCTGACGTCGGTGCTGGTGCCACCCATGTCGAAGCCGATGAGCTTGTGGTGCCCCGCCGCCGTGGCCGTGCGCACCATGCCGACGATGCCGCCGGCCGGGCCGCTCAAGATGGCGTCGCGCCCCTGGAAACGCTGCGCTTCGGTCAGGCCGCCGCTGCTCTGCATGAAGAAGAGGCGCACCCCCGGCATCTGCGCCGCCACCTGTTCGACATAGCGCCGCAGGATGGGGCTGAGGTAGGCGTCGACCACCGTGGTGTCGCCGCGCGAGACCAGCTTCATCAGCGGGCTGACCTCGAAGCTGGCGCTGACCTGCGTGAAGCCGAGTTCACGCGCGATCTGCGCAGCACGCTGCTCGTGCGCGGTGTGGCGGTAGCCGTGCATGAAGACCACGGCCACGGCGCGGATGCCGGCGTCGAACGCGGCCCACAGGCGTTCACGCAGGTGCGCTTCGTCCAGCGCCTGCAGCACTTCGCCGTCCACCGCCACGCGTTCCTGGGCCTCCACGACACGTTCGTACAGCAGCTCGGGCAGCACGATGTGGCGGTCGAACAAGCGCGGCCGGGCCTGGTAGGCGATGCGCAGCGCGTCGCGAAAACCGCGCGTGGTGACGAGCAGGGTGCGTTCGCCCTGGCGTTCCAGCAGCGCGTTGGTGGCCACCGTGGTGCCCATCTTCACGCACTCCACCAGGTCGGGCGTGATCGGCGCACCCGCGGGCAGCTGCAGCAGGCGGCGGATGCCTTCGACGGCGGCGTCGCGGTACTGCTCGGGGTTCTCGGACAGCAGCTTCAACGTGCGCAGCCCGCCTTGCGGGGTGCGGCCCACCACGTCGGTGAAGGTGCCGCCGCGGTCGATCCAGAACTGCCACCGCTGGGGCTTGGGGTTGCGGGTGTCCATCTCGTGAATCCTTCTCGTCGGGTCTTGCAGTGCGCGCGGGCCTACATCAGGCTGGGCAGCCAGAGCACGATCTGCGGGAACAGGTAGATCAGCAGCACCGCCGCGACCAGCAGCCCGAAGAAGGGCAGCGCGGTGCGTGCCAGATAGGGCAGTTCGCGGCCGGTCAGCCCCTGCAGCACGAAGAGGTTGAAGCCCACGGGCGGGGTGATCTGCGCCATCTCGACCACCAGCACCACGAAGATGCCGAACCAGATCAGGTCGATGCCGGCGGCCTGCACCGTGGGCAGCAGCACCGCCATCGTCAGCACCACCATGCTGATGCCGTCGAGGAAGCAGCCCAGGATGATGAAGAACACCATCAGCAGCACGATCAGCCCGAAGGGACCCAGCTGCAGGCCGCCGATGGCCGCGGCCACTTCGCGCGGCAGGCCGATGAAGCCCATCGCCAGCGTCAGGAACGAAGCCCCGGCCAGGATCAGCCCGATCATGCAGTACACCCGGCAGGCGGCGAACAGGCCGTCCTTGAAGCCGGCCCAGGTCAGCGACCGTTCGATCGCGCTCAGCGCCAGTGCCCCGACCACCCCCAGCGCAGCCGATTCGGTGGCCGTGGCCAGGCCGCTGTAGATGGCCCCGATGACCAGCACGATGAGCGACAGCACCGGCAGCAGGTGCCGCGCCGCGCGCAGCTTCTGGCCCAGCGTGGTGTCGGCATCGGGCGGCGGCACCCGGCTGGGGTGACGCCAGGCCCAGAACATGATGTAGCCGCTGAAGATGGCCATCAGCATCAGCCCGGGCAGGACCCCGGCCATGAACAAGCGGGCGATCGACACGTCGGTGGCCACGGCGTAGACGATCATGATGATCGACGGCGGGATCAGCAGACCGAAGGTGCCGGCCCCGGCCAGCGAGCCCATGCTGATGTCGTCCGGGTAGCCGCGCTTCTTCAGTTCGGGCAGGGTGATCTTGCCGATGGTGGCGCAGGTGGCCGCGCTGCTGCCCGACACCGCCGCGAAGATGCCGCAGCCGATGACGTTGGTGTGCAGCAGCCGCCCCGGCACGCGGTTCAGCCAGGGTGCCAGGCCCTTGAACAGGTCGGCCGTGAGCCGGCTGCGGAACAGGATCTCGCCCATCCACAGGAAGAGCGGCAGCGCCGTCAGCGTCCAGTTGCTGGTGCTGCCCCAGATGGTGAAGACCATGCTGTCGCCCACCGGGCGGCTGGTGAAGACCTCCATCGCGATCACGGCCACGCCCAGCAGGGCCAGGCCGATCCACAGGCCCGAGGCCAGCACGGCCAGCAGCAGGCCGATCAGCAGCGCAGCGGTGACGATGTCCATGGTGGCCGTCCTTTGCCGGACTATTCGAAGCTGGCAGCTTCGCCGCCACGCCGTTCGAAGAACGGCTGGCCCCGGGCGCGCGACAAAGCGGCGTCGAGCATCGCCACGGCCAGCCCCAGGCAGCCCAGTGCCATGGCCAGCTGCGGAAGCCACAGGCGCGTGGCGTCCGATCCCTGCGAGACGTCACCGGTCTGGTGCGACACCCACACCAGGCGGCAGGCGTAGAAGGCCAGGCCGCCACTCAGCAGGCCGCCGGCGGCCAGGGCCCACCATTCCAGCGCGCCGCGCCAGGCCTCGGGCAGGCGCTGCAGCAGCAGGGTCACGCGGATGTGTTCGCCCCGCCGCAGCGTGCCCGGCAAGGCCAGGAACAGCGCCGCGGCCACGGCATAGCCGGCGTAGGCGTCCAGGCCGCGCAGGCCCAGCGCGAACTGGCGGTCGGCGATGCCCAGCACCACGCAGGCCAGGGCCAACACCATGGCCAGCGCGGCGCCGGCCATCAGGCTGCCGTAGAACAGGTCGAGCACGCGGCGCATGGTGCCGTCTTACTTGCGGTACTGGTCGAGCAGGGCCTGGCCGTCGGCACCGGCCTGCTTCAGCCATTCGCCGGCCATGCGCTCGCCCACGGTCTTCAGCTCGGCCTTCAGCTTGTCGCTGCTGCGGTCCACCACCATGCCCTTGGCGGCCAGCTCCTTCAGGTATTCGTCGTCCTTCTGGTCGCTGATCTTCCAGCCGCGTTCACCAGCGGCAGCCGCCGCCTTCATCAAGGCCGCCTGGGCCGGCTTGTCGAGCGCGTCGAAGGCCTTGATGTTCACGACCACGGCGTTGCGCGGCAGCCAGGCGTTGACGTCGTAGAAGTACTTCACCTGTTCGTAGAGCTTGCTGTCGACACCGCTGGCGCTGCTGGTCAGGAAGTTGTCGACACCGCCGGTGGCCAGGGCCTGCGGCAGTTCGGCCAGCTGGATGGTGACGGGCTGGGCGCCGACGATTTCGGCGATGCGCGTGGTGGCCGGGTTGTAGGCGCGCATCTTCGTGCCCTTCAGGTCGGCCAGGCTCGTCACCGGCTTCTTGCTGTACAGCGACTGGCCAGGCCAGGGCACGGTGTAGAGCAGCTTCATGCCCTGGCCGGCGAGCAGCTTGTCCAGGTGCGGCAGCGACACGTCGTTGAGCTTCTTTGCCTGAGCGTAGGTGGTGGCCAGGAAAGGAATGGCGTCGACCCCGAACAGCGCGTTCTCGTTGGCGGCGCCCGACAGGATGAATTCGCCGATCTGGGTCTGCGAGGTCTGCACCGCACGCTTGATCTCGTTGGCCTTGAACAGCGAGGCTCCGGGGTGCACGGTGATCTTCAGCTTGCCGGCCGTGGCCTTGTCCACTTCCTCGGCAAACCATTGCAGGTTCTGCACCTGGAAGGTGTTGGCACCGTAGCCCGAGGGCAGGTCCCACTTGGTCTGCGCGGCCACGCCGGCGGTGAACGTCATCAGGGCGGCGAAGCTCGCCAGGGCAACCAGGGGGGTGCGGGGCAGTGTCTTCATCGAGGGCTCCAGAGGGAAGTGGGGGTTGGGCGGGGAACGAAGCGAACAACGGGGTTCAGAAGCTGGCCAGCTGGTGGTTCAGCAGGTCGGTGACGAGCATGGCGCCTGGCGCGTGGGTGATGGCCAGCGGCAACCGGGCCTGCACCAGCGCGGCCTGGGGCGTGACGCCGCAGGCCCAGAACACGGGCAGCTCGTCGCGGTGCACCGCGACGGCGTCGCCGTAGTCGGGCCGCGACAGGTCGTGGATGCCGATCAGCGACGGGTCGCCGATGTGCACCGGCGCGCCGTGCACCGCCGGGTAGCGCGAGGTGATCTGCACCGCACGAATGGCGTCCGTCGCCTTCAGCGGCCGCATCGTCACCACCAGCGGGCCGGCAAAAGGCCCGGCCGGTGCGGTGGGCAACGACGTGCGGAACATCGCGACATTGCGCCCTTCGTCGATGTGGCGCAGCCGCATGCCTTCGTCCAGCAGCGCCTGCTCGAAGCTGAAGCTGCAGCCGAGCACGAAGCTGACGAAGTCGCCCTGCCATAGCGCGGCGATGTCGGTGGGTTCGTCGACCAGTTCACCCTGGCGCCAGACGCGGTAGCGCGGCACGTCGCTGCGGATGTCGATGTCGGCACCGAGCGCCGGCAAGCCGGGCTGCCCGCGTTCGCCCACCGCCAGCAGCGGGCAAGGCTTGGGGTTGCGCTGGCAGAAGCGCAGGAAGTCGCCGGCATGCTCGGCCGGCAGCACCACCAGGTTGCCCTGCACATGGCGGTCGGCCAGGCCGCTGGTGTGGCCGCTGAAAGCGCCGCTGCGGGCCGCGTGCCTCACCTGCGCCGGCGTGGCGGCGGGTGGAAGGGTCTTGACATCGGCGGCGCGCATCGGCTGCATCGGGGTCCCTGGCTTTGGCGTGGACCGGATTCTGGAAGCCTGGCCCGGTGTGCAGCAAACAAGAAATTGATCGGGTTCGTCATCGATTTTTTCGATGACTAGCGCGAGCGTGCGGCCCCTGGCTTGCGGCTGTTCGATCCCTTGCGTGCCGCCGCCACGGGCTTGGGGTCCAGCGCCAGCACCGCGCCCACCACGCTGCCGGCGGCCGAGGCCCCCGGGTCGTCGCGCCAGCTCAGGTGGATGGGCAAGGGCGTGAGCGGCACGTCGCAACGCAGCACCTGCAGCGGCAGGCGTTCGGCCAGGCGCTGCACCGCCGCCTGCGGCAAGGTGGCCACGCCAAAACCTTCCTCGACAAGCTGCACCATCGCCGAGATCGACGAGATGGTGTGCACCCGCGGTGCAGGCACGCCCTGCTGCCGGCACAAATCGAGCAGGGCCACGTGCGGCTGCGAGCCACGCTGGAAGGTCAGCAGTTCTTCCTGCTCGGCCAGCATCGGCAGGGTCCAGCGCCGCCGGGCGTGGCGCTCGGCATGGCCGACGAAGACCATGGGCATCGGCGCCAGCGCCCGGGTGCGCACGCCGTCGCCGTCGGCCGGCAGCGCAGCCATCACCAGATCGACGGCACCGCGGCGCATCTGGTCCACCAGCACCGGCGTGGTTTCCACCGACAGCGCCAGCTCCAGCTGCGGGTGTTCCAGCCGCAATCCCTGCAGCCAGGGGATCAGCCAGGAATGCAGCACCGATTCGTTGACGCCCAGGCGCAGCGACATGGGGCGCAGGGCGTCGCTGCCGAATTCGGCCTTGATGTCGCGCTGCAGGTTCAGCAGCCGCTCGGCGTGCTGCTGGAAGCGGCCGCCGGCGGTCGTCAGGCGGAACTGCTTGTCGCGGCGGTCGAGCAGCAGCACGCCCAGTTCGGCCTCGAGCGCGGCGATGCGGCTGGACAGGGCCGACTGCGTGACGAACAGCTTTTCAGCCGCCCGGGTCACGCTTTTCAGGGTGACGGCCCAGTAGAAGGCCTCGACGAAACGCAGATTCATGGCCGCGATCTTGCCGCAGCCCGGGCCGATGGCCGACGATTGGCAGGCGAACGATGGCCAATTTGCCGGCATCCAGCGCGGCCCCGTCCGTAGCATCGCAGCATGTCCGACCTCTCGTTGCCCGCTTCATCGCACCTGCCGCCGCAGGCGGCGGCACCCGCCCCTGCCCATGGGGCCCCCGCCGGCTTCGCCTGGCCCACGCCGGAAACAGCGCGCTACGTTCCGGTGCAGCCCCTGGCCGCCGGTGACCCCTGCGAGATCGAAGGCCTGAACGGGCAACGCATGGTGGGCCGGATGGTCGGCTTCGACCCCGCCGCACGCGTGCTGCATCTGCGCCTGGGCTCGGCACGTTCGGCCGTGCCGGTGCAGTTCGAGCAGTTCCGCCGTCTGCGCCTGGCCCAACCCCTGGCCGCGGCGCCCGCCCGGGCCGAGGACACCGCGGCCGACCTGCTGGTGCAGCGCCCGCCCGTGCCCTTCAAGCTGCAGTTCCACGACGGCAGCACCTGGGAAGGCCTGACCCTGGGCCACCGCGAGGAACCCTGCGGCCTGTTCCTGTTCGAGCCCATCGACATCGGCGGCGCCGTGCGGCGCGTGTTCGTGCCCATCACCGCCTATGCCCATGCCGACCTGGGCCTGCGCCTGGGCGAAGCCCTGGTGGCGCAGGACGTGGCCACGCCCGAAGACATCCAGGAAGCGCTGGAAGAACAACAGCTGCTGCGCCAGCGCAAACTGGGCGACATGCTGGTGGTGCGCCAGATCATCACGCCCGAGGAACTCGCCGCCGCCATCGAGCAGCAGACCCGGATGCCGATGGTGCGCATCGGCGAAGCGCTGACCGCGCTGGGCTTCCTCACCGAAGCGCAGCTCGACGAGGCCCTGCAGCAGCAGCGCGGCGACCGCAGCGTGCCGCTGGGCGAACTGCTGGTGCGGCGCGGCCTGGTCTCGCGCGCCGACCTGCAGACCGCGCTCGCGCGCAAGATGGGCTACCCGCTGGTGGACGTGGCCAGCTTTCCCACCGAGATGGACGCCATCACCCGGCTGCCCTACCCCGTGGCCCAGCGCACGCCAGCGCTGCCCCTGATGCTGCGCGGCGGCCGGCTTGTGGTGGCGCTGGAGGACCCGTCGAACCGGCGCGCCATCGACGAACTGGAGTTCGCCGCGCAGGGCAAGATCGTGCCCGTGCTGGCCCGCGCCGGGGTGCTGGGCCCGGCGATCGACCGGGCCTACGAGAAGGTCGGCCAGAGCCTGGCGGGCCAGCGAAGCGGCGGCGGCCACCCCGGCGACGCCATCACGCTCGACTACGAACCCGGCGACGCCAGCAAGCTGCTGGCGAGCATGGAAACGCGCGACGCCAGCGAGGGCGGCGACGAAGAAGCGGTCATCGAGCAAAGCGACAACACCCTGGTGCGGCTGATCAACAGCATGATCCAGGAAGCGCAGTCGCAGGGCGTCAGCGACATCCACATCGAATGCCGTGCCGGCCGCGAACGCGTGAACATCCGCTTCCGCAAGGACGGCCAGCTGCGCCCCTACCTGGAACTGCCGCACACCTACCGGAACGCCCTGCTGGCGCGCCTGAAGATCATGTGCGACCTGGACATCAGCGAACGCCGCAAGCCGCAGGACGGCAAGATCAACTTCGGCAAGTTCGTGCAGGGCAGCAAGCTCGAACTGCGCGTCGCCACCATTCCCACGCACAGCAACTGCGAAGACGCGGTGATGCGCCTGCTGGCCGGCAGCAAGCCCATTCCCCTGGAGAACCTGAACCTCAGCCCCAGCAACCTGAAGCGCTTCAAGGAGGCGGCCGAGCGCCCCTACGGCATGCTGCTGTGCGTGGGCCCCACCGGTTCCGGCAAGACCACCACACTGCACTCGGCGCTGTCGACGATCAACACGCCGGAGCGCAAGATCTGGACGGCCGAAGACCCGATCGAGATCACCCAGGCCGGCCTGCGCCAGGTGCAGGTGAACCCCAGGATCGACTGGACCTTCGCCAAGGCCCTGCGCGCCTTCCTGCGCGCCGACCCCGACGTGGTGATGGTGGGCGAGATCCGCGACAAGGAAACCGCGCAGGTGGCCATCGAGGCCAGCCTGACCGGCCACCTGGTGATGAGCACCCTGCACACCAACAGCGCCCCGGAAACCGTGACGCGCCTGCTCGACATGGGCATGGACCCCTTCAACTTCGCCGACGCGCTGCTCGGCGTGCTGGCCCAGCGCCTGGTGCGCCGGCTGTGCATGAAGTGCCGCACCGCCCAGGAAGCCAGCCCGGAAGAGGAAGAGGAGCTGCTGCACGACTACCTGCATGTGCTGGAAGGCGTGGACGGCGCGCCCAGCGCCGACGAGGTGCTGGCCGACTGGCGGGCGCGCTTCGGTGCGCGCGATGCCGGCGACCCCGAAGGCAGGAACGTGGCCCCGGGCCGGCTGATGCGCTACGAGGCCGTGGGCTGCGACCATTGCAGCGGCACCGGCTTTCGCGGCCGCGCCGGCATCCATGAACTGATGATGGTGGGCCGCGGCCTGCGCCACCTGATCCAGACCGGCGCCCGCGCCGACGAACTGCAGCGCTTCGCCCTGAGCGAAGGCATGCGCACGCTGCGCCAGGACGGCATCGAGAAGGTGCTGGCAGGCATCACCAGCATCGAGGAAGTGCGGGCGAGTTCCTGAACCGATGCGCCGGCTGGGTCTGGCACAGCAGACTGACGATTGACCTTGAGGTCGTTTGCGCCGAGGATTCCTGGGAATCACCTGCCGGATGCACTGCTTGACCTGGTTCGCCGGCAGGCTCGGCTTGACAGGATCGATGCAGCATGACGACGAAGTCCTTGGCGATGACCCTGGCCCTTGGGGCTGGTCTTGCAATGCTGTCCGGATGCGGCGGTGGCGACACGGCAAGCGACGCCCGGGCAGACCACTCGGCCTGGGCCCGGGCCCAGGCGCTGGCGGCGGGCGACGGCACCGCGCCGGCCGCCGCGAGGGTGAACCTGTGGCAAGTGCCGGTGCCTGCAGGAACCGTCCGCGTGTTCCAGCGCGCCGTCGTCGACTCCTCGGAACCCGGTGATCGCAGCGCCGCGCTGCGCGCCGAGGACATGCTCGCGGCGTTCGACGCGTCGCAGGTCCCCGTCTACATCGTGGCCTGCGACAGCGTGCGTCAGGTGGGGGTGAATCTCGGGCCCGCAGCGCGTCCATTCCTGATGGTGCTGGATGTACGGACCGACGACCTGCCGTTCGCCACGGGCCAGGGCTATGCACCCCTGACCGCCGAGGCAGCGGCGGAGCTGGACGTCGTCAGGGAAGGCCGGTGCTCACCGGACGGGCCCACGATCAGCGCCGAGCAGCGCATCCACGGGCTGGCGCGCCGCAACTTCCCCGCGATGTTCTCTGGCTGGAGCTTCGGTGGCACGCAAGACGGCTACAGGTACCGCTACTACGCCAGCACCCGCAACACGCTGGGGCTGGTGGGCAACGACGTCTTCGTCCAGACCGGGCTTGACGGGGACCGGCAGCCTGTCGGCAAGGTGTGGGACTTCATCCCCTCGATCGATGGCCTGCCCGTGGCCCAGTTCGCGAAGCCGGTACCCCAAGGCGCAAAGCGCATGGTGCTGCGTGCCCGGGTGGGCTATGACTTCAGCCACCCCCCTTCTGAACTCGACTTCTACGGCACCTCTGAATGGGCGGAGAACCTCGTGTCCGGCTTTGATGCGCGGCGGGTCCCGGTCAACATCGTGGCCTGCGACCACTACAGCGGACCTGGAGGGCCCGCCAACGCTGTCGACATGGCGATGGTTCTGGATGTCCGCGAGGTCGACCTGGGCTATGCGCGGGGTCTGGGCTTTGTCCCGCTCACGGCGCATGAGCCGCTCATCCTCTATCAGAACCCCTGGGCCTGCAGTCCGCAAAGTGCACCGGCCATCACGCCAGAGCGGCGGATCTTCGGCCTGTCTCGCCGACTTCATGCACAGACCTTCGTGGGCTTGGTCGCCTGGGGCCGGCACGAGGAATATGTCTATCAATACTATGGAGCGTCCAGAAACTACCTGGGCGTGGCCGGCGATCGCGTCTATGTGCACGACGGCCGCGACCTGAACTTCCAGTTCGTCGGCACGATCCGCGACTTCATTCCCACGCTGGACGGCATTCCCGGCTCCGCGGGTTCGTCGGGTCAGTAGCGCGGCGGGGCGGCACCCTGCCCGGACCACTCCGACGCCGGGGCACCTGCGCCCGCAGTGGCCGACGACGGTTCACCGGTGGCTCGTCCAGTGGCCCGATGAACGAGGGTGGCAGGGCCGGCGAAGGCGTTTGCCGCAGCGCGGTCGTGGTGTGGGCCTTCTCGGCGCGCCACTGCCGCCACAGATGCCAGGCATTCAGCGGCGCCAGGATCAGATGCAGCCCCAGCACCGGGGCCAGATCAGCCAGGCTGCCGTAGGCGATGAAGGCCAGGTTGGCCATCAGGGCCAGGGTCCGCAAGCGCAGCATGCGCGTGCAGGCAAAGCAGCAGGCCGTGAGGGCGGCTGCGATCCAGCCCGCGGTGTCTGCCGTCAATGATTCCATGGTCCTGCCTTCCTGCACTGAGTAATCGGGTTACTGCTGCACACGCACCGCTCAGCGCCGACGCTTCGCGACGATCTGCTCCAGCTGCGGGGTGCGGCGTGCCACCATCGTCGGCACCGGTTGCCCCGCCAGTTGCGCCCAGGCCGTCAACTGCTCCTGGGTGCAGTCCCAGTCCTTGCCGAAGACCACGGGGTCGTTGACATACATCCACAGCGCCATGGCCGCTGCCGGCGCGTGCCCGGCGTCCGCCAGCCCGCTGAAGCGGCCATAGGCCTCGGAAAAACGGGCCTGGCGAAACGAGGTCAGGGCGTGCGCATGCAGCTGTTCGCTGAGGCCCGGGGCTTCGCGTGCGAAGGCGCCGGGTGCGTGGCTGCTCAACACCAGCGCGACGAGGGGAATCCACTGACGGGGCTTGTTCCACATGGCTGCTCTCCTGGACCGGTTGATGGGGGGTCTCACGCTCGACGGGTGGCTGGCCGCAGCGTGTCCGCATGGTGGCGACAAAGCGCCGCACCAACGCGCCCCGGTTCAAGAGTGAACGACGACACGGACGCTCGTTACAGTCGCGGCGCCGGCGGTTCACGCCAGGGCCGACGCATTCAAAGGAACGACGAGCAAGGAATGGGCGGAGAAGCGATGGAAGAAGCGGACGATGTCCTGGCCGAACTGGCAAAGCTGGGCGAAACACGAACCTGGGAACCCGGCACGGCGGTGGTCCGCGAAGGCGCCGAGGCAGACTGCATGTACATCGTGCACACCGGCGAGCTGCGCGCTGTGATCGCCGGCGAAGGTGGCCGCCTCGTGGAGCTGAACACCCTGGGCCCGGGCGAGATCTTCGGCGAGCTGATGCTCAGCGGCGAACGGCGCTCGGCCACCGTGGAAGTGACGGTGCGCGCGCAGCTCACGCGCGTGACGCGGGCAGAAGTCGAGCGCGTCCTGGCGACGCGGCCCGACCTCGCCCTGCACCTCATCCAGCTGCTGGTCAGGCGGGTGCGTGCGCTCACGGTGACGGTCGGACGGCTGGCATCGGTCGACGTCTACGGGCGGCTGCTGGGCCTGTTCGACACGCTCGCGGTTGAGCTGGATGGCCAGCGGGTGGTGCCAGGGCCCCTGAGCCAGACGCGCATCGCCGAGCGCCTGGGCGCGTCGAAGGCGATGGTCAATCGGCTGTTGCAGGACCTGGCGCGCGGCGGCTACATCGATGTGTCACGCGCGCGGATCGTGCTGCTCAAGAGCCTGCCGCCGCGTTGGTAGCGCGGGCCGCTCCCGCCCGCCCTGCCCGCCGTGCCCGCCATCCCCGCCAGGTCGCCCCCGGAGGCCACAGGCGCAGCAGCAGCAATACCACCGCGAGGCCCGCCAGCGGCACGCGCGCGTCGGCGCTCACCGGCACCGGCCGCGTGAGCTGCGGCGCCTGCAGGGCCTTGGCCAGGCCCGCGGCATCGCCCAGCCGGTGATAGGCCAGCCCGGTCTCACCGGCCAGAAGTTCCAGATAGCTCTCACGCAGCGCCGACAGGTGTTCGTTGCCGGGCGTGCTGCCCAGGGCCGGGGCAGCTGGGCCGCCATCCCCCTCGCCCTGCTCGACCATGCGCTCGCCGCCCAGGCTGCCGCCGCGGCCCAGGCTGCGCGGGTCCACCTGCAGCACGTCCTCGGCGGCCCACAGCCCCAGCGGCCGGCCCATCGGGTCGGTCTTGGGAATGGCGCTGGGCACCAGCGCGCCCACGCCCACCACCAGGCCGGGCACCTCGCCCGGCGTCAGGTCGAAGCGCGGCCGGTGGCGCGGGTTCAGGGGCGGCGACTCGTGGCCGTCGGTCACGAACACCAGGGCCGGCTTGCCAGGCAGCTGGCGGGCGATGCCCAGGCCGCTGGCCAGGCCCTTGGCGACCTCGCTGGCCCCGATCCAGGCCATGCGGTTGTCGATGCCGTCCAGGGTCTGGCGCAGTTCGTCCAGATGGGCACACACCTCCACCGGCGCGAACAGCAGGAAGCTGCGGTACTCGGTGAACAGGGCCCAGCCCACGCGCGAACCGCAGGGCAGCTCGCTCAAGCTCTGGCGCAGCCGGTGCTTGGCAAACGCCAGGCGCGACACCGGCCTGCCGTCGATGCGCTGGTCGGGCACGTTCATGCTCTGCGTGATGTCCAGCACCACGACCTGGTCGACCCGGGCCTGCTTCCACGGCAGCCTTGGATTCAGGAAGCCCGCGGCCAGGGCCACGGCGGCGCCGCCCAGCAGCAGCGTGTCGCGCTGCCGGCCCCACAGCCGCATCAGGCGGGCGATCGTCACGGCAGCCCGAGCGACTGCGCGCGCATGCGCGTGGCGGCACGTTCACGTTCGCGCTGCGCGGCGGTGGGCTGCAGGTCGTTGTCCACCGGGTCGGGTAGCAGGCGCTGGGCGCGTTCGAGGTTGTAGCGGGCGTCCCAGAAGCCGGGGTTGCGGCGCAGCAGTTCGCGGTACTGCTCCTTGGCCAGTTCGACGAGTGGCAGGGCCTGGTTGGCGACTGCGCCGGCGGCCCCGGCATCGCCGGCCCCGCCCCGCAGTGCGCTGGCCTGCCGCAGCAGCAGGTTGGCGCTGTTGAAGCGCGCGGCGTCGCCCAGCGTGGGGTGGCTGTGCAGCGGCCGCCAGGCGTTCAGGGCCGCGTCGATGGCGGTGGCGCGTGCGCCTGTGCCTGCGCCGGCGCCCGGCTCGATGGCACGGGTCAGGGCCTGGGCCTGCGCGAACTGGAGTTCCGGCACGGTGCTGTCGGCCGCAATCTGGCCACTGGCGATCTGCGCATTGAGGCCGGCATCGCGCCACCACAGTGCGGCGTCAGCTGCCGCGGCGGCCAGCACCACGGCGGTGGCCGCGAGCAGCCAGCGCGTCAGCGGGAAGACACGCGGCCCGCTCACGGCCGGATCTCCAGCCGCCGGGCCAGCAGCAGCAACAGCACGGCGGCGAGCGCCGTGCCGTAGGCCCAGGCGGACAGGTCGCGGCGTGGCACGCTGTCGAAGTAGGTGATGGGCAGGTTCTCCAGACGGTCCAGGTCGGCGATGGCACGCTGCAGGCTATCGGGGTCGTCGGCCTCGTAGGCGCGGTAGGGCACCTGCAGGGTCTGGAAGAAGCGGTCCAGGAAGACCTCGGGTGCGGTGTCGGCTTCCACCGCGGGCTGGGTGGCGGGCTGCGCTGCGTCGGCCACCACGTCGCGCATCAGCCCCGGGCTGCGCGGCGAACGGATGTAGATCCAGGTGATGCCCACGCGGTGCTTGCGCACCTGTTCGGCGATGCGGTTGCGGGCGTCGATGTCGAGCTGGTCGCCGCCGTCGGACACCAGCAGCACAATGCGCGAACCGGTGTACGGCCGGTCTTCGAAATAGGCCAGCGCCGACTGCAGTGCCCGGGCGATGTTGGTCTCCGACAGGCCACGGCCGACGTTGCCGGCCTGGATGGCGGCCTGGATGATCTCGGGCTTGCTGGTGAAGCCCAGCACCGGCATGGGCAGGTTGCTGAAGGCGACCATGCCGAAGCGGTCGGCGGGCCGGCGCGCGGCGAACTCGCCCAGCATCTGGCGCGCCACCTGGCCCTTCGACGCCCGCGCCTCGTTGGCGCGCAGGTTCGAGTAGTAGGCCAGGGCTTCGGGCCCGGTGCCGCTGGGCGCGGCGCTGCGCGTGCCGGCGAAGCTCTGGTCCATGCTGCGGCTGCGGTCGATGACGAGCACGATCTCAGCGCCCCGGCCCTGGCGTTCGACCTGCAGTTCGGGCTGGTGCGGCCCGGCCATGCCGACCAATGCGGCGGCGATGGCCAGCACCGCGGCCGCGCGCAAGGCCCGGCCCAGCAGGTCCGAAGGCCAGTCGCGCGGCTGCGCCACCAGCCAGGTGTTGGCCACCGCCGTGCCGGGCTGGCGCCACAGCGGCAGCAGGGCCAGTGGCAGCAGGGCCAGCAGCCAGGGCAGGTCGAAGCTCATCGTGCGCCCCGTTCGGCGTCCAGGCAGTCGCGGCACAGCCGCTTGAGCCAGGCGATGTCGGCCTGGCCGGCGTCTCGCGGCTCGGCGAAGAACAGGGCCTTCGATCGCTCGAAGAAGTCGGCCAGTGCCGGTTGCAGCGGGCCGAAGCGCGGGCGGCGGCCGACGAAACCCGGCAGGGCGGCGGCGAACAGCACCTGCCCGGCGCTGCGGTTCAGCGCCGCGTGCACCAGCTTCAGGGCCGCCCGCGCCTGTTCGGCGCTGGTCTGGTCTGGCCAGGCCCGAAGCTGGCGCCAGGCCTGCGCAAAAGGCTGCTGCCGCTGGCGCCACCAGGGCAGGCCCAGGTGCAGCTGCGCCCAGGCCAGGCACAACAGCAGCAGCAGCGCACCACAGGCCAGCAAGCGCTGATGGCGCGGCCGCGTGTCGATGGGCCCGGCCGCCACATCGGGCCGCATCTCGCCCAGGCCTTCGCGCGGCGACACCGCCTCCGGCACCAGGGGCGCCACGGTCAGCGGCCAGGCCTCGACCCGCACTTCGCGCTCGTTGCCTGGTGCTCCGGCGGGGCCGCTGAAGCGCAGCTGCAGGGTCGGTAGTTCCAGGGTGCGCACCTCGGTCGGGGCGAGGAAGACCTGGTAGTCCAGCAGCAGCGTGCGGCCCTCGAGGCGCGCGCTGCGCAGCTCCAGCGCTTGGCCGGGGCGGCGGGTGCGCGGCAGGGCCTCCAGGTTCAGCGACCAGCCCGGGGGCAGCTGCAGCTGCACGCGGCGCTGCACGATGTCGCCCACGGTGTAGCCGTAGGCCCGGGGGCTGTCGGCCACGGCCTCGGGCCAGGGCTGGGCCTGGGCCGGTGTGCTCAGGCTCCAGGCCAGGACCAGGGTCGCCGTCGCCGTCGCCACGCCACGGCCACGCCAGCACGGATTCATGCCTGGAAGTGCCGCGTCATGGCGTCGGCGTCGAACGGGCCTTCGACGATCAAGGGCCGCAGGCCGGCTTCTGCGAACACCTGCGCCAGGGCCGCCGCCTGCGCCGCCTGCGCCGCCTGCCAGCGCTCGCGCAGGGCCGGGCGCCACCACACCAGGCGGCGCTGGCGTGTCTCGGGGTCCTGCGCCTGCAGCAGGCCCCAGCGTTCGGGCAGCTCGAATTCCTGCGGGTCGCGCAGCACCACGGGCACCACCTCGTGCGCCGCCAGCCCGGCCAGCACGGCGCGCAGCAGCGGCAGGGGGAAGTGGAAGTCCGAGACCAGGAACACCAGCGCCCGCTGCCGTCCCAGCAGCGCCGGCGCCTGCAGCAGGCCGTCGGCGCAGGCCGAAGCCGCTCCCTCTTCCGGCTGCCAGCTGCGCAGTGCCTGCGCCAATGCCGCGCCGGCGTGGCGCTGCCGCGTGGGCAGTTGCAGCCAGCGCGGCTGAACCTGGGCCCCACAGCCGATGAAGCCGAAGCTGTCGCCCGCGCGCCAGACCGACCAGGCCAGGCCGTCGACCAGGTCGGCCAGCACCTCGGGCCGGGCCTGGCGGCCATGAAAGGCCATCGACGCCGACAGGTCGGCGAGCACCACCACTGGCACCGCCTTGCGCTGGCTGAACAGGCGCACGCGCCATTCGCCGAAGGGGTCGCGCAGGCTGGCGTGCAGGTCCAGCCGGCGCGGGTCGGGCGCGTCCACCAGGGCGGCGTGACCGCGGAATTCGAAGCCGCTGTCGCCGCCGCGGCTGCGGTGCGCGCCCGGGAACTGGCCCCGTGCGGGGGCCGACGGGCGGTAATGGATTTCGCGAATGTCGCGAATGTCGCGCATGCCGCGCAGGGTCTCGCGGTCCGACATCGCCGGATTCGCCGGATTCAAGGCGCCGCCACCTGGCCCAGGATGGCCGTGGCCAGCGCCGCGGTGATGTCCTGCCGCCGCAGTTCGAACACCGGCTGCAGACACAGCCGGTGCGCCACCGCTTCGCGGAACAGGCCCTGCAGGTCTTCGGGCGTGACATGGCCCCGCCCTTCCAGCCAGGCCGCCACGCGGGCGGCGCGCAGCAGCAGGCTCATGCCGCGCGGGCTGGCGCCGGCCAGCATCAGCTGCGCCATGTCGATGCCGGGCAGGCGCACGCCGAAGGCGGCGGGGTCGGCGGTGGCCCGCCACAGCGCCAGCGCGTACTGCTGCAGCGCATCGGAGGCCTGCACGCTGCGCTGGATCAGCACGCCCAGCGCGTTCAGTTCACCGTGCACCACGAGGTCGGTGGCCAGTGCGTCGACGAGCGCGTCGGTGTCGTGGAAGCGCGGGTCGAAGATCAGGCCGCGGCGCTGTTCCTCGTCCACCGGCGCGTCTATGGCGACCTCAAGCATGAAGCGGTCGCGCGCGGCGGCGCTGATCTCGAAGGTTTCCTCGCGTTCGACGCGGTTGCGGTCGGCGAACACCAGCAGGTTCGGGAACCGCACCTCGCGGTTGAAGGCCGAGACGCTGCGCTCGGCCATCACCCGCAGCAGCAGCGAATGCACCTGCGGGCGGGCGCGGTTGATCTCGTTGAAGAAGAAGATGGCCAGGTCTTCGCCATGCTGGATGAGCGGGCCCGGGTCCACCGCCGGGCGGCCTTCGGCGCTGATGTAGGTGTAGTAGATCAGGTCGCCGGGCATCAGGTCGATGGTGCCTTCGGTGCGCGCGAAGGCGCCGCCCAGCACCCGCGCGAAGGCGCGCAGCAGGGTCGTCTTGCCCACCCCCACGTCGCCCTGCAGCAGCACGTGGCCGCGCGCGAACACGGCGGTGTTGATGAGGCGGATGGCACGCGCCTGGCCCAGCACCGCCCGCCCGACTTCCTGCTCCATGGCCAGGGCGCGCTGGCGGGCGTCGGCCAGCTGCGCGTCGGTTCGATCCATTGACGCTGCTCTCCACGTTCTCGAAAAACGGCCCGGCCGTTGCACACCGGCAGCACCAGACGACAGCCGCAGCGCAATCTGTCACGCCCCTGGCACAAGCAGGGCTCTTTGCGGCCCCGGCACGCAAAAAGCAAGACATGCGCCTCGAACCCCCGCCGCCGGGCCCCTGGGCTGCCGGCTACGGGAAAGCACTCAGCTCCTGCACCCCTGCCTGCCATGACATCCCACTCGATTGCCGCGCCCCCCGCACCGCTGGACCTGACCGGCCTGGTGATGCGCCGTGCCGGCTGGGTGGGTGCGGCGGTGGTGCTGGCCGGCCTGCTGCTGGGCCTGTGGTCGGTGGGCCACGACATGGACGAGGAAGCCGAAGCCGCGATGGCGCTGGCCGGCCGCCTGGCCGCGGTCTCGGAGCTGGCCGGGCAGGCCGATGCCCAAGCCCTGGCGGCGCTGGCCGGGCTGCCGCGCGACAGCGGCACCGGCCACCTTGCGCTGAGCGTGCGCCGTGCCGACGGCAGCGTGCTGCTGGACACCGACACCGCCGCGCCCGTCACGGCACCGATGCAGGCGCTGCTGGACCTGCACCGCCAGTTCACCGGCAGCCGCGGTGCCCGCAGCGTGGCCTGGGCGCTGCCCCGGCCCGACGGCCCGCCCTGGCAACTGACCTTGACGGCCTCGGGCGAAGCCGAACGGGCCGAGGCGCTGGCCAGCCTGCTGTTCATGCTGGGCATGCTGGCGCTGTGCGTGGCGGGGCTGCTGCTGGCCATGCGCTGGAACGTGCGGCGCGCGCTTGCGCCGCTGGGCACGCTGCTGCACGCCATGGCCCGCATCGAAGCGCGCGACGACAGCGCCGTGCAGGCCCTGCCACCGATGCCGGTGCGCGAACTCGAAGCCGTGGCCCGCGCACTGCGCCATCTGGCCAGCGCCCTGCGTGCCGCCGAAGAACAGCACCGCACCCTGGGCCAGCGCCTGATCACGCTGCAGGAAGACGAACGTGCGCGGCTCGGGCGCGAGCTGCACGACGAATTCGGCCAGCACGTGACAGCCCTGCACGCCGACGCCGCCTGGCTGAACAAGCACCTGCAGGCCTCGCCCGGCGCCAGCCCGGCGGCGCGCGAAGTGCTGGCCGCCTTCATCGGCCACGTGCGCCAGATCCAGGGCGTGCTGCGCTCGGTGCTGACGCGGCTGCGGCCGCTGGGGCTGGCGCCGGGCCGCGCCGACGGGGGCGGAGGCGAAGGCGAAGGCGACGACGGCTTCACGCTGCAGCGCCTGCAGGAACTGCTGGCCACCCTGGTGGACGGCTGGGACCGGCGCCCGAACGCCAGCTTCCGCGTGCAGCTGGTGCTGGCCAGCGGCGCCGACCCCCAGCATCGCCTGCCGGCGGCGCAGGGCCTGGCGGTCTACCGCATCACTCAGGAAGCCTTGACCAACATCGCCCGCCATGCCCAGGCCACCCAGGCCAGCGTGCGGCTGCAGCTGCAGGCCGACGGCCGGCTGCTCTGGCAGGTGCAGGACGACGGCGTGGGCCTGCCCGACCCGGCCCAGGCCCTGCTGCAGGGCAGCGGGCTGGGCGGCATCCACGAACGCGTGTGGGCCCTGGGCGCCGACCTCGCGCTGGCCGCGGGCAGCCCCGGCACGCGGCGCCCGGGGCTGCGGCTGCAGGCCCTGCTGCCGGCCCCGCCCCTGCAACAAGGTCCCAAGCTGGAGGCCGCATGAGCTTTCGCGTGATGCTCGTCGACGACCATGCCGTGGTCCGCACCGGTTACCGCCGGCTGCTGGAACTGGAAGTCGACATGCGCGTGGTGGCCGAACACGCCAGCGCCGACGACGCCTATGCCGCACTGCCGCGCCTGCTGCCCGGCGGGCTGGACGTGGTGGTGCTGGACCTGTCCATGCCGCGCGGCAGCGGCCTGGCCGCGCTGGAGCGCATCCGCCAGCGCTGGCCGCTGCTGCAGGTGCTGGTGTTCAGCATGCACGACAGCCCGGCCATGGTGCAGCAGGCCATCAAGGCCGGTGCCGCCGGCTATGTCACCAAGAGCAACGAGCCCGACGTGCTGGTGCACGCGCTGCGCCGCGTGGCACTGGGCGAACGGGGCGTGCTGTCTTCGGACATCGCTGCCGACGCCGCCGCGCCCAGCGCACCGGCCCCGCACCTGGGGCTGTCACCGCGGGAGTTCGAGGTGCTTCGCGGCCTGGTGGAAGGGCTGACGCTGGACGACATCGGCGCGCGGCTGCACGTCGCCACCAAGACCGTGTCGAACCTGCAGACCCAGGTGCGCCAGCGTCTGGGGGTGAACACGGCGATCGACCTGCTGCGTTATGCCCGGGCGCATTCCCTGTTCGAGACGGCCTGAACCGCGGCCGGGTGTCAACCGCCCGAGCCGCTGCGCGTGAGCCCCAGCTTCTCGACCGCCTTGCGTTCACGTTCGAAGAACATCCGGCAAACGCGCGTGTACTCCATCGGCCCCAGGTAGTCCAGGTCCTGGTCGTACTTCACCAGCTCGGTGGCGAAGCGGGGTTCGAACATGGCCTTGCGAAAGGCGTCGTGCAGGGCCGCGAGCACGGGCGTGGGCAAGGCCCGCGGCCCCGCCAGGCCCCAGGGCGACTGCGCGATGACGTCGAAGCCCAGGTCGCGCAGCGTGGGCACCTGCGGCCAGCGTTTCGAGCGCTGGGCGCCGAAGGTGGCCAGCAGGCGCAGCTGGCCGTTGTCGACCGCAGGGCCGAAGCCGGTGGAATTGACGCCGGCCATCACCTGCCCTGAAGTGATGGCGTTGATCTGTTCGGCCGTGCCCTTGTAGGGCACGTGGATGTACTGCAGGCCGCGGGCGGTGAACAGCTCTTCCAGCACCACGTGGGGCGTGGTGCCGACGCCGTTGGTGGCGATGCTCAGGCGGCCCGGATGGGTGCGGGCGTACTCGAACAGGTCTTCCATCCGGCGGAAGGGGCTGGCTTCACCGACCAGCGCGCCGAAGGTCACGCCGCTGACCTGCAGGATGGGCGTGGTGTCGCGGATGGGGTCCCACAGCACGCGCTGGGTATGGGCGATGCGGAACACCGGGTAGGGCAGCTGCGCGATGGTGTGGCCGTCGGGTTCGGCGTTCTGCAGGACGGGCATGACCAGGGTGCCGCCGGCGCCGCTGCGGTTCTCGACCACGACCTGCTGGCCCAGATGCGGCGTGGCCAGCTCGGCCAGGATGCGCAGCGAGATGTCGGTGGCGCCGCCCGCGGGCCAGGGCACCCACAGGCTGACCGGTCGCGACGGTGCCCAGGCGCGGGCCGGCCGTGGCAGCGCGAGCGCGGCCGCACCCCAGGCCAGGCAGGCGCGGCGCGTCAGCAGGGAACGGCTCATGCCGGCCCCCCGCCGCGCTTGGTGAGCCCGCCGAAGCCACGCTGCGGGTCGTAGCCCCAGCAGGCGACGATGAAGAACACCAGGCCGCAGCCCACCACCACGTAAGGCGCCAGGCCGGGGTCCTTGCCGTAGAGCGCGAAGCGCAGCCACTCAACGGCGTGGGTGAAGGGGTTGAAGCGGGCCAGCTGGTAGACCCAGTTCGCACCCGACTCTTCCAGCTTCCACAGCGGGTAGAGTGCCGTCGACATGAAGTACATGGGGAAGATCACGAAGTTCATGGTGCCGGCGAAGTTCTCGAGTTGCCTGACGTGGACGGACAGCAAGAGGCCCAGCGCCCCGAGCATGAAGGCCGCTGCCACCAGCGCCACCACCGCATGCAGCCCGGCCCACGACAGCCACGGCAAGGTCGTGCCCAGCAGGGCCGCCACCAGCACGAAGGCGAGTGCCTGCAGCACCGACAGCAGGCTGGTGGCGCAGAGCTTGGAAAACAGCAGCCAGGGCCGCGGCAGCGGCGCGGTGAGGAGCAGCCGCATGAGGCCCATCTCGCGGTCGTAGACCATGGCCAGCGAGGACTGCATGCCGTTGAAGAGCAGCACCATGCCGATCAGGCCCGGGGCGATGTAGACGTCGTAAGGCACATAGGTGTCGTAGGGTTCGACGATGGAGACGCCGAAGACATTGCGGAATCCCGCGGCGAACACCGCCAACCACAGCAAGGGCCGCACCAGGGCCGACACGAGACGGCCGGTCTGCTGCGAGAACTTCAGCAGTTCGCGCAGCACGATGGCCCACAGCGCCTGCAGCGCATGGGCCGGGCCGCTGCGCTGCCGGTGGGCGGCAGCCACGGCCACCGGCGGGGCCTGCAGTTCGGTCGTCATCGTGCGGCCTTGCAGAGTTTTTCGGGTTCGTCGACGCCCAGCGTGTCGAGCACGTTGCGCGGGTGCAGCAGGCCTTCGACGGGGGCCTGCGCCACCACGCCCTGGCCGTCGCTGAGCAGCATGGGCTGGCGCAGCTGGCCGTCCCAGGGGCGCAGGCTCAGCGTCGTGCCCTTGCTGCCGTCGACGGTGGTCCTGGCCAGCGCCTGAGCCCAGGCGGCGTTCGGGCCCTTGGGCTGGGCCGTGGCCAGGGCCACCAGCATCTTGCCGGCCAGCCAGGACGACCAGTCGTGCGCCGTCATGGGCCGCTTGTGGGCACGGGCGAAGCGGCGCGACACCTGGGGCGCACCGAAGCGCTCGAACTGTGCGTGCCAGCCCAGGGCCACGAGACCTGCGTCGCCCACCACGGGCCGCGGCAGCGCCGTGCCGTAGGGCAGGAGGCGGGCGAACTCGCCGTCGCTGTCGACCACCCACACCACGTCGTAGGCGGCGCCGCCGGTCAGCAGCACGGGGTTGGCCAGCGCGCGCTCGCGCGGGTCGGCCGACAGCTTGAAGGGCTTGCTGGCCAGCACCTGCAGTCCGTAGCGCTTCATCGAGGCCTGGGCCGTGGCGGCGCGCAGCTGATCGGCCGGGGTGGGGCCGGTCAAGAGCAACACCTTGCTCCATTTTCGTGACACCAGGGTCTGCGCCAGCGCGTCGGTGCGCATGCGCTCGCTGGGGTGCAGGTGGAAGAGCCGGGACCGGCAGTCCTGCTGGCGCAGGCTGTCGGCGGCGTTGCCGATGTTCAGCACCGGCAGCTTCACGGCGTCGACCACGGCCAGGGTCCAGGCTTCGGGCAGGTCGGTCAGCAACACGGCGGCACCGGCCTTCTCGGCGGCCACGGCCGCGGTGCGTGCGGCTTCCAGCGTGCCGGCTTCACTGCTCGTCAGCGCCACCGAGCTGCCCGCGGCGTCGAGCTCGAACTTGCCTTCCTCCAGCGCCACGGCCAGGCCGTCGGCGGCCGGGCCGGTGGGGTGGCCCAGGTAGGCCCGCTCGGCGCGCGCGCGCTCCAGCCGCGCGTCGTCCTGCGGGCTGATCAGCGTGGCCTTCAGCACGGCGGCCTGGGCCGCCGTGGCCACCAGGGCCAGCGAGAACGCCAGCAGCAAGAACGGGCGCGTCGTCATTCGACGGCCTTCATTCAACCACCACCAGGCCGTAGGGCACGCGCCCGACAGGAATGCTCTTGATGGCCTTGGCGGCCGCCACGTCGACGACGGTGACGTCGTCGCTCAGACCGTTGACGACATACAGCCGCGCCTCGGCCTTGTCCAGCGCCACGTTCCAGGCGCGCTTGCCCACCAGCACCAGGTTCGTCACCTTGCGCGAGGCCACGTCGATGAAGGCGACATGGTTGGCCCGGCCCAGCGACACGAAGGCGCGCTTGCCGTCGCGCGTCATCTGGATGCCAACCGGGCTGATGTCCTCGGCCCGCGCGCCCTTCACCTCGAACTTGATGGTGCCCACCACTTCCTGCTTGGCGGTGTCGATGATGCTGAGGCTGGCGTCGAGCTCGTTCGTCACCCACAGCTCGGTGCCGCCGGCGTTGAAGGCCATGCGCCGCGGGCGCTTGCCGGCCTTGATGTTCTTGAGCAGCTTGCCGGTGGCGGTGTCGATGACGTGGACCAGGCTGGCCACTTCCGAGGTGACGTAGAGCGTCTTGCCGTCGGCGCTGAGCTTCACGCCCTCGGGTTCGCCGCCCACCTTCACCGTGCGCAGCACCTTGCCGCTGGCGAAGTCGATGAAGCTGGCCTCGCCCATGTCTTCGTTCGACACGTAGACGGTCTTGCCGTCGGGCGAGATGTCGAAGGCCTCGGGCTCGTCGCCCAGCGGCACGCGGCGCAGGCTCTTGCCGGTGGCCAGGTCGATCAGGTCGGCGGCGTTGGAATCGGTGCAGGCCACCATGAGCTTGCGGTCGGGCGTGAGCTGCACGTGGCGGGCGCGCTTGCAGGTGGCGATGCTGCCCTTGACCGCCAGCGTGCCGGTGTCGATGAGGGTGAGCGCATCGTCTTTTTCGCTGGACACGTAGACCGTGCCCTGGGCCAGCACGGCCAGTGGCGTCAGCAGCAACACGGTGGCCAGCGCCGCGCGGCGGGCCAGGACAGGCAAAGGGTGCATCATGGCTTGGAAGGGTGTTCGGAAACGGTGGAAAGGTTCAGGCGGTGCGGGCAATGAACCCGGCTTCCAGGGTCGCGGCGCCCAGCAGGCGGGTGACATCGGCGGGCGTGCCGTCGGCGACGACGCTTCCCTTGTGCAGCACGACGACGCGGTCGGCGCCCTCGGCTTCGTTGACGAGGTGGGTGGCCCACAGCACGCAGGCACCGCGCTCGCGCACGTCTGCGTGCAGGGCGCGCAGCAGGTCCTGGCGCGACTTCGGGTCCAGGCCCACGGTGGCTTCATCCATCAGCAGCAGTGCCGGTTGATGCAGGGTGGCGCGCACGAGTTCCACCTTTCGGCGGTTGCCGCCCGACAGCTCGCGCACCGGCCGGTCGAGGTTCGTGTCCACCCCCAGCCTGGCACAGCCGGTCTGGATGCGCTCGAGCGCCAGGGCCCGCGGCAGGCCGTGCAGGTCGGCCTGGAACAGCAGGTTGCGGCGGATGCTCAGGTCCAGGTCGAGCGACATCTGCTGGAACACCACGCCGATGTGGCGCAGCGCCTGGCTGGCACTGCGGCGCAGCGAATGGCCCGCCACCTCCACCTGCCCTTCGCTGGCGGCGAACAGCCCGGTGAGCACCTGGAACAGGGTCGACTTGCCGGCCCCGTTCGGACCCAGCAGCGCGACGAATTCACCGGGCTTCAGTTCGAGGTCGAGCGACTGCAGCGCGGCCCGCGTGCCATAGCGTTGAGTCAGGTTCTGGATGCGCAGCATGGGGTGGAACGTGTCTCGTCGGGGCGAGCCCGATTCTGTAGGCAAGCACTCCGCCGCGAGCCCGCAGCGGGCTGGGGGTTTGCCCGCCAACCCCGCTGCAGCGCGCAAATTCCGCGCCCGCAACGCCCGGCCCTTGCGCTGTGTCACGGCGCATGGCGGAACAGCACACTGGAGTTGCGCTGAGGCTGCAACACACTGCGCCAAAACATGCGCGTGTGTCGACCTTCGGCCTGAAACGTTCGCTTGCGCCTACCGCCTGCACGGCCTGGGACTTTCCCTGACGACCCCCGGCGCAGGGGCGCGCAAACCGGTTCGCTGTTGTGCCATTGGCGCGCAGTTTGAGGGTTTCTCCGGTCTGCAGCCCGGTGCCGGGCGGCGTTTTCGAGATGGGGAATCGGCATCCCGCTTCCTCAGCACAAACCCCGCTGTTTTTGGGCATGACTGTTGCGGGAGTTTTTCCCGACCGGGGACGGTGGAACCAGGGGGTTCCAATCGATCCGGCCCGATAAACCCAGTAAGGAGACCCCCCATGAGTTTTCCGCGTCACTACAGCGGCGGCGTCAGCAAAACGGTTCTCGCGATCACCTTGGCCCTGCCGGCGTTGGCTTTCGCCAATGCTGACGTGGAGAAGAACATCGCGAACTCGAAGAACTGGGCGATGCAGGCTGGCGACATGTTCAACCAGCGCTATAGCAAGCTCAACCAGATCAACAAGGGCAACGTCAAGAACCTGCAGGTGGCCTGGACCTTCTCGACCGGCGTGCTGCGCGGCCACGAGGGTTCGCCCCTGGTCGTCGACGGCAAGATGTACCTGCACTCGCCGTTCCCGAACAAGGTGTTCGCGATCGACCTCGACACCCAGAAGATCATCTGGAAGTACGAGCCCAAGCAGGACCCGGCCGTGATTCCGCAGATGTGCTGCGACACCGTCAACCGCGGTCTGGCCTACGCCGAAGGCAAGGTCATCCTGCAGCAGGCCGACTCGATGCTGGTGGCGCTGGACGCCAAGACCGGCAAGAAGATCTGGGACGTGAAGAACGGCGACCCGAAGCTCGGCGCGGTCAACACCAATGCACCGCATGTCTTCAAGGACAAGGTCATCACCGGCATCTCCGGCGGTGAGTGGGGTGTGCGCGGCTTCCTGGCCGCTTACGACCTGAACACCGGCAAGCAGGTGTGGAAGGGCTACAGCGTGGGTCCGGACGCCGAGATGCTGATGGACCCCGAGAAGACCATGACCTGGACCGACGGCAAGATGGCGCCGGTGGGCAAGGACTCTTCGCTGAAGACCTGGAAGGGCGACCAGTGGAAGATCGGCGGCGGCACCACCTGGGGCTGGTTCAGCTACGACAAGGGCACGAACTCGGTGTATTACGGCACCGGCAACCCTTCCACCTGGAACCCGGCCCAGCGTCCGGGTGACAACAAGTGGACGATGACGATCTTCTCGCGCGACGTCGACACCGGCAAGGCCAACTGGGTCTACCAGATGACGCCGTTCGACGAGTGGGACTTCGACGGCATCAACGAGATGATCCTGGCCGACATCCCGGTCAAGGGCAAGATGACCAAGGCCCTGGTGCACTTTGATCGCAACGGCTTCGGCTACACGCTGGACCGCACGACGGGTGCGCTGCTGGTGGCCGAGAAGTTCGACCCGAAGGTGAACTGGGCCACGCACGTGGACATGAAGACCGGCCGCCCGCAGGTCGTGTCGAAGTACTCCACCGCGAAGAACGGTCCTGACGTCAACACCAAGGGGATCTGCCCTGCGGCGCTGGGCACCAAGGACCAGCAGCCGGCGTCCTTCGACCCGAACACGGGCCTGTTCTACGTGCCGACGAACCACGTCTGCATGGACTACGAGCCCTTCGCCGTCGAATACACCGCGGGCCAGCCCTACGTGGGCGCCACCTTGTCGATGTACCCCGCGCCGGGCAGCCATGGCGGCATGGGCAACTACATCACCTGGGACGCCGGCACCGGCAAGATCGTGCAGTCCAAGCCCGAGAAGTTCTCGGTCTGGAGCGGCTCGCTCAACACCGCGGGTGGCATCTCCTGCTACGGCACGCTGGAAGGCTTCATCAAGTGCGTCGATGCGAAGGACATCACCAAGGAGCTCTACAAGTTCAAGACGCCGTCCGGGATCATCGGCAACGTGTTCACGTACGAGCACAAGGGCAAGCAGTACCTGGGCGTGTTCTCGGGCATCGGTGGCTGGGCCGGCATCGGCATGGCGGCAGGCCTGGAAAAGGACAGCGACGGTCTGGGTGCGGTGGGTGGCTACAAGGAACTTAGCCAGTACACCGAACTCGGAGGTTCACTGACCGTGTTCGCGCTGCCCAACTGAGCAAGGCTCTCCGTTCCCTGACCATCAGGGATCGGGGATGGTTCCGGGGGGCGGCCGACCACGGGTCCCGCCCCCCCTTTGTTTTTCTACTTCCATCTCCCGACATGAAGTTCAAGATTTCCGCGATTCTTCTGGCCCTTGCCTGTGCCGGCGCCGTCCAGGCCCAGGACAGCAAGCTCTACACCGTGGTCGACGGCTACAAGGTGGATGCCGAGACCATGAAGGGCTTCCGCACCTGGCGTGCCGCCGCCTGCGACCGTTGCCACGGCGCCAACCAGGAAGGCATGGTCGGCCCCTCGCTGATCGAACGCTTGAAGGTGCTGACCAAGGACGAGTTCGTGAAGGTCGTGAGCGAAGGCCGGCTCGAAAAGGGCATGCAGAGCTTCGGCAACAGCAAGCAGGTCATGGACAACATGGACCAGCTCTACGCCTACCTGAAAGGCCGCTCCGACGGCGCCATCACCCGCGCCAAGGTCGAACCCGCCCCATGAGCGTTCGACTGTCGACCCGCTGGCGCCTGCCCCGTGCCGCGCTCGCGTCCATGCTGGCCGCCATGGTCTGCCTGAGTGGCGGGATCGCCCGGGCTCAGAGCCCTGCCGCCGCACCCGACGACGCCCCGCCGGCCCGCAAGGCCCTGCGCGTGTGCCAGGACCCCAACAACATGCCCTTCTCGAACCTGAAGGGCGAGGGTATCGAGAACAAGCTCGCCGAGCTGTTCGGCCAGGCCATGGGCCTGCCCGTCACCTACTTCTCGTTTCCACAACGGCTGGCCTTCGTGCGCAACACGCTGCGCTACAAGCTGCCAGGCGAGGAATTCCGCTGCGACATCATCATGGGCATGCCCGTAGGCGGTGGTGGCGGCGCCCAGGTCACCAAGCCGCTGTACCGATCGACCTACGCGCTCGTGTTCGCCAAGGGCAAGGGTATGGACCAGGTGGCCAGCAGCGGCGACTTCCTGGCGCTGGACCGGGCTTTCCTGTCGAAGCTGCGCATCGGTATCTACGACAAGTCGCCGGCATCCGACTGGCTGAGCCGCCATGGCCTGATCGAACAGGGCGTGCCCTATCCGATCATGAACCCCGACCCGGCCCAGTACCCCGGCGAGATCATCGAGAAAGACCTGGCCAGCGGCAAGATCGACGCGGCCATCGTCTGGGGGCCGATCGCCGGCTACTTTGCCCAGCGCATCCAGAGCCCGCGGATGGTCGTCGTGCCGATGCGCTCGGAGCCGGGCGTGAGACTGAGCTTCGAGATGGGCATCGGCCTGCGCTACGGCGAGCGCGATTTCAAGCAGCAGATCGAAGGTCTCATCGACAGCCAGCGTGCCGGCATCGACGCCATCCTGAAGGAATACGGCGTGCCCGTGGTCGACGACTCGTTCGAACTGCGGCGCAACTGACCGCGCCGGCCATGAAGGGCCTGCAAGCCGCTGCCATTGCGGTGCTGGGGCTGGCCATGGCCGGGCCTGCGCCCGCCGCGCTGGACCGAGAGCGGCTGTTCGAAGTGGCGGCCAGCGTGTTGAAGATCGAGGTCGTGCGCCAGCAGGGCGGCTATTCGATAGGCTCGGGCGTGGTCGTGGCCGACGGCTTGGTGGTGACCAACTGTCACGTCACCCAGGCCGCGGTCAGCATCAACGTGCTGCGCGGCGACCAGCGCTGGCGCGTCCAGGCGCAGGCCCGCGACGCCGCGCACGACCTGTGCCTGCTGCAGGTGCCCCGCCTCGAGGCGCCCAGCATCGCGCTCGGCGTGTCCAACGCGCTGAGCATCGGCCAGGCGGTGGCGGCCGTCGGCTTCACGGGCGGCCAGGGGCTGCAGAGCAGCACCGGCAGGATCGTCGAACTGCACCGGCTGGACGGCGGCCGCGTCATCCAGAGCGACAACTGGTTCAGCTCCGGGGCCAGCGGCGGCGCCCTCTTCGACGAACAGCTTCGGCTCGTGGGCATCCTCACTTTCAGGCTGCGCGGCGGCCAGCTGCACTACTTCGCTTCGCCGGTGGAGTGGCTGCGGGCGCTGATGGCCGACCGCGAAGCCTTTCGCCCGGTGGCCCCGGCGGACACGTCGGAACCCTACTACTGGCAGCGCCCGCCCCCGGCCCAACCGGCCTTCCTGCAGGCCGCCACCTTGCAGCGCGAGTTGAAATGGCCCGAGCTCGAGACCCTGGCCCGGCGCTGGAGCGAGACCGACGCCGACGACCCGGCGCCATGGAATGCCCTGGCCCGCGCACTCGAAGGCATGGGCCAGCTGGCCGATGCCGCGCGTGCGCTCGAGATTTCCGTCAAGCTCGCGCCATCGGCCGCGCCGGCCTGGCTGCATCTGGGCCAGCTGGCCTTGCGCCGTGGCGACTGGGCGCAGGCGCTGTCGATCCGTCGCCGCCTGGAAACCCTGGCGCCTGAGCTGGCGGCCACGCTGGTGATGCCCGAGGCGCCCGGCCGTTGAGCCCTTTGTCCTGTCGTTCCCACACTGCTGTCGAGCCCACCATGACCCCACGCCTGCGCCTTGCCTTCCTCCTTGCCGCCGCCGTGCTGACGACGCCAGCCCTGGCCGAGGAAAAGCAGCCCGACTTCTCGGCCGCCGAAAAGCTGCTGTTCATGAGCCGGCAGCTCGACAACGTGGCCCTTCCGGCCCAGTTGCGCTATGCCTTCAAGCAGTCCGGCAGCGAAGAGCCGGCTTTCGAGGACAAGGTCAGGGTCGACGTGAGCAGCACGGTCCCGGGCAAGAAACAATGCTGCAAGGCCAGCGGCGAGTTCCTGACCGGTGATCGCAGCCTGAAGCTGCCCGACATCGACGGTGCCGAAGGCAACCCCGTCGTGCTGTACTTCCTGGAGAACGACATCCGCACCATGCAGCGGCTGACGAAGGGTTCGCAGACCTACTTTCGCAAGCGCATCCGCATGGCCCTCTTCAATGGCGCCAGCGTGCGCACGGTGCGCGTGAGCTACAAGGGACAGGACATCGAAGGCCAGGAAGTGCTGATTTCCCCGTATCTCGACGACCCCAACCGCGCCAAGTTCGAGAAGTACCTGGGCAAGCAGTACCGCTTCATCCTGAGCCCGGCCGTTCCCGGCGGCGTGTACGGCATCCAGACCACCGTCGCCGGCCCGCAGCCCGGCCAGGCCCCCTTGATCCAGCAGGAAATGCTGATCGACGGCGCTGCAGCCTTCGCGCCCAAGACCTCGTCCTGAACCTCTGCCCGACCCATGACCATGAAGACACTGAAACTCCGCCGCGCCATCGGCGCGGGCCTGCTGCTGGCCGCCGGCGGCGCCTGGGCGAACGACTTTCCCACCATCGACCGCGTGCTCTACGTGCAGGAGTGCGTGCGCAATCATCCGGGCCCCTATTTCGAGATGATCAACAAGTGCTCCTGCGCGCTCGACGCCCTGGCCCGGCAGGTGAGCTACGACGACTACATGACCATGAACACCGCCACCAACGCCAACAGCATCGGCGGCGAGCGCGGTGGCTACATCCGCGATGCCGAGACGCTGCAGGTGCAGATCAGACGCTTCCGCGACCTGCAGACCAAGGTCAAGCAGGGCTGTTTCATCAACGTGGCCTCGCCACGGTAAGTGGTGCCGCCGAGCTCGCTGGTGCCTGCCACCCCCCCAGGGGGCTGTCCGCCTGCGGACCGGCGGAGCCGGTTCCGTGGCGGGAAGCTGGGGGCGGTTTGGGGGGCGCTGCTGGGTCTCTTCACGGGGGCCTTGGCGGCGGCGCCGCTGGCGGTGCAGGAGATGGCACCGGGGGTGTGGGTGCACCAGGGCCAGCAGCGGGCGTGGATGGACGCGCAGGCTGACGATGTCGCGAACCTGTCGTTCGTGGTGGGCGAACGCTGTGTCGCGGTCATCGACAGCGGCGGCTCCCCGGCCGTGGGCAGGCAGCTGAAGGAGGCGGTGGTGCGGGTCACGGCGCTGCCGGTGTGCTTCGTCATCAGCACCCATGCGCACCCCGACCATGTGCTCGGGCTGGGCGCATTCGCGGCCGGCGCTGGTGCTGCAGCACCGCAGTTCGTGGCCCATGCGCGCTTTGCTGCGGCGCTGGCGGCACGGCAGCGCAGCTGGGGCAACGCGATGCTGCGTGACGGGGGTGTCGCGCTGCAGGCGGGCGACGTGGTGGCGCCGACGCTGCCGGTGGCGGCCGAGCTCGAGATCGACCTGGGACAACGCAAGCTGGCCCTGCGCGCCTGGCCCACGGCGCACACCGACAGCGACCTGACGGTGATGGACCTGCAGACGCGCAGCCTGTTCCTCGGCGACCTGGTGTTCGTGGGCCACATGCCGGTGATCGACGGCAAGCTCAAGGGCTGGTTGTCGGCCATGACCGAACTGCAGGGCCTGGAGGTGGCCCTGGCCGTGCCCGGCCATGGCGCACCAGCCCGGCAATGGCCGGCGATGCTGGGCCCGCAGCGGGCTTATCTCGAAAACCTGCAACGCGACGTCAGAAAAGCGCTGAAGGACCAACGCAGCCTGGCGCAAACGGTTCAAGATGCCAGCCTGCCTGCTGCCGGCGAATGGATGCTGGCCGAGCACTTCCACCGCCGCAACCTGACGGCGGCCTACGCCGAACTGGAATGGGAGGACTGACATGCCGAACGTTTCCCCGCTCAACCCCTGTTCCGGCCTGGCCCGGTGCCTCGCACTGCTGCTGACCGCACTGATGGTCACCGCCGCGCAGGCCCAGATCAAGAACCCCGACAACCCCGAGGCCAGCCCGAACTGGCTGAAGGTGAAGGCCAACCTGTTCAAGGGCCGCAGCATCGCCGCGGCACCGCCTGGCATGCTGGTCCTGGAGACCCCGGTGCGCGCCGCCGACGCCGCCGTCGTGCCGATGGCCATGCGCACCAGCCTGCCCGCAGGCGACAGCCGCTACGTCAAGCGGCTCGTGCTCGTGATCGACAGCAACCCCTCGGCCGTGGCCGCGGTCTTCGACTTCGCACCAGGCCATGGCAACGCCGAGATCGAGACCCGCGTGCGTGTCGACGAATACACCCACGTGCGCGCGATCGCCGAGCTCAGCGACGGCGCCTTGCTGATGACCACCCGCTACGTCAAGGCCTCGGGCGGCTGCTCTGCACCGGCGGGCAAGGACCCGGCCGAAGCCCTGGCCAACCTGGGCAAGATGCGGCTGCGCGTCGATGGCGATGTGCGCCCCGGCCAGCCGGTGCTGGCGCAGCTGATGATCAACCACCCGAACCATTCGGGCATGGCCATGGACCAGCTGACCCGGCAGTTCACGCCCGCGCATTTCGTGCGCCAGGTCAAGGTCAGCTATGGCGGCCAGCCGGTGCTGTCGGCCGAGCTCGACTTCTCGATCAGCGAGAACCCGAACCTGCGCTTCCGCTTCGTGCCGCGCGGCCCCGGCGAGCTGAAGGTCGAAGCCATCGACTCGCAGGACCTGCTGTTCGAACGCGCCATCGCGCTGAACCCCGCGGCCCCGTGATGCTGATGGCGAAGCTGCCGAGCTTGAAACCACGCGGCCATCACCTGCTGCCGGCGCTGGCCATGGCACTGCTGGCCGGCGCTGCTGGCGCAGCCCCGTTTGCCTACATCACCAATCAGGGCAGCCACGACGTGTCGGTGGTCGACCTGGCCAGCGACCGCGTCGTGGCCACGGTGCCGGTGGGCCGATCGCCGGCCGGCGTGTCGGCCTGCAGCGGCAATGGCCGCGTCTACGTGTCCAACCCCGACAGCCGCAGCATCAGCGTCATCGACATGGCCAGCCGCCGGGTGGAGCACACCTGGCCCGCCGGCAGCGGCCCGGTGGGACTGGCCGCCACGCCCGACTGCCGTGAACTGGTGGTGGCCGACTGGTTCAACAACCGGCTGCTGGTCTACGACACCGCCACCGCCCAGCCGCCGCGCAGCCTGGCCGTGGGCCGCGCGCCGGCCGGCGTGGCCGCGGCGGGTGGCGGCCTGGCCTATGTGGCCGAACGCGACGACGACAGCGTGGCAGTGATCGACACCACCACGCTGCGCGTGCGTGCCCGCGTGAAGGTGGGCAGCCACCCGTTTGCGCTGCTGCTCGACGCGCCGCGCCAGCGCCTGTATGCCCTGAACGTGCAGAGCAACGACCTCAGCGTGGTCGACGTGCGCAACCCCGACCAGCCGCGTGTGCTGGCAACGGTGCCGGTGGGCGAAGGCCCGTATGGCGCTGCGCTGGCGGCCGGCGGCCGGCTGCTGTACGTGACCAACCAGCTGGCCGACAGCGTCAGCGTCGTCGACGCCAACAGCCTGAAACCGCTGCGCACCCTGACCGGCTTCGGTTACCCCGAAGGCGTGGCCGCGCATGGCGGCAAGGTCTATGTCGTGAACTGGATGGACAACGCCTTGAGCGTGCTCGACGCCGCCAGCGGCCGCTTGCTGGCGACCGTGGCCACCGGCCGCAACAGCCGCGGCTTCGGCGACTTCATCGGCATGCCACCGGCCGCGGCCGCCCCCTGAACCCACCCCTTCCACCGCCCACCAGGAGCCTGGCTGCATGTCCCGTCGAGTTTTCATTTCCACCCTGGGCGCCGCCCTCGGCGCGCTGTGGCTGGCGCCGGCCGCCGCCCACGGGCCCACGCGCCAGAAGGTCACCGAGACGATCACCATCAACGCCCCGGCCGCTGCCGTGTGGGCGCGCATGGGCAACTTCGACGCACTGAAGGACTGGCACCCGGCCGTGGTCGACAGCAGCGCCGACAAGGGCAACGCCGAAGGCTCGGTGCGCACGGTGAAGCTCAAGGCCGGCGGCGAGATCGTCGAAACCCTGCAGGCGCACGACGCAGCCGGCATGAAGTACAGCTATCGAGCCAAGCAGGGCGGCGCATTGCCTGTGACGAACTACAGCTCGAGCCTTCAAGTCACGGCCGACGGCAACAAGTCGGTGGTCGAATGGCGTGGTGCCTTCTACCGCGGCTTCCCCAACAACGACCCGCCGCCCGACCAGAACGACGACGCAGCGGTGAAGGCCGTGACCAACGTCTACCAGACCGGCCTGGCGCAACTGAAGCTGCTGCTCGAGAAGCCCTGAGGTTCCCATGCTGCACCGTCGCGACCTGGACGCCACCCGCCGCCGCCTCTTGCTGGCCGCAGCAGCGCTGCCGTGCGTCAGTGCCGCGCAGGCGCCAGGGCGACCGGCCGCGAAACTGGAACCGCTGGAGATCGAGCAAGGTGTCTTCATGCTGCAGGGCCTGCCCGGCGAGGTGACGGCAGACAACGCCGGCCGTGTCGGCAACGCCGGCTTCATCGTCGGCCGCCAGGGCGTGATGGCCATCGACAGCGGCACCTCGTTCCTGCAGGGCCAGGCGCTGCTGGACGCCATTGCCGCCGTCACGCCGAAGCCGGTGATGCTGGTGCTGCTGACCCAGGCGCGGCAGGAATTCATCTTTGGCGCCGCCGCCTACCAGGCCCGCGGCATTCCGGTGCACATGCAGCACAAGGCCGCCGCGCTGATGGCCTCGCGCTGCGAAGCCTGCCTGAAGACGCTGCGCGCCGAACTCGGCGACGAGGCCATGCGTGGCACCGTGGTGCCCAAGCCCGACGTGCTGTTCGACGACACGCACGTGCTGGACACCATCGGCCGCCCGGTGCTCGTCAGCCACCACGGCCTGGCCAACGGTCCGGGCAGCACCAGTGCGCTGGACACCCGCACCGGCACGCTGTTCGCCGGCGGCCTGCTCGACCACCGCCGCATCCCCGACGTGCAGGACGGCGACCTGGCGCAATGGCGCCAGGCCATCGGCGCGCTGCGCACCCTGAACATCGAGACCATCGTGCCCGGCCACGGCCAGGCCGGCGGCCGCCAGGTGGCCGTGGCCACCGACCGCTACCTCGCGCAGCTGGAAGCCCGCTGCGCCGCGCTGCTGAAATCAGGGGCCGCGCTCAGCGCCGTACCCGACGGCGCCGAGCTGCCGGAATTCAGCCGCTGGGACCAGTACGACACCATCCACCGCCGCAACGCGTCGGTGGTCTTTCTCCGCCTGGAACGCCAGCAACTGCTGGCCCCTGCCGAACTAGGAGCCCGTTCATGAGACACCTGCGCCGCACCCTGCTTCTGGCCACCGCCCTTCTCGGCCTTGCCAGCCTGGCGAGCCTGGCCAAGGCCGCCCCGGGTGGCCTGCCCAACGCCGCGCACGGCGACAGCTCGCCGGAATGGGAGAAGCTGCGCGCGAAGATCTTCGCCGGCCGCAGCATTGAAACCACGCCCGGGCGGCAGATGGTGCAGGTGGTGGCGCCGCTGCGCGCAGCCTACGGCGCTTCGGTGCCGATCAAGGTGGTGTCGAAGCTGCCGCAGCGGCCGGAGCTGTTCGTCAAGCGCGTCTACCTGTTCATCGACAAGAACCCGTCCCCAGTCGCAGCGGTGATCGACCTCACGCCGGCCATCGGCCAGGCCGACTTCGAGACGCGGCTGCGGGTCGACGAATACAGCCATGTGCGCGTGGTCAGCGAGCTGTCCAACGGCGAACTGCACATGGACTCGCGCTATGTCAAGACCTCGGGCGGCTGTTCCGCGCCCCCGAACCGCGACGCGCCCGAACTCATCGGCAGGACCGTGCTGCAGCTGCCCGAGGGCCTGAAGCCCAACGCCGTGACGGCCGCGCAGGTGACCGTGCTGCACCCCAACGACACCGGCTTCGAGCTGAACAACCAGACCGTGATGTTCATCCCGCCCTACTTCGTGCGCAGCCTGAAGATGAGCTATGGCGGGCAGCCGCTGTTCAGTGCCGAGCTCGACTTTTCCGTCAGCGAGAACCCGACGCTGCGCTTCAACTTCGTGCCGCGTGGCGCGGGTGAACTGCGTGCCGAGGTCGAGGACACCAAGGAACGTCAGTACGTCGGCAAGCTGGCGGTGGGCATCGAATGAAGCCGGACTGGCGCGTGGGCGCCGCCGCGCTGGTGGTGAAGCTGGTGCTGACGGCGGGCGTGGTGCTGGCGCTGCTGCAGTCGCAGGCCGAAGCCGCCCTGCCCTCGGCCTACGCGCCGATGGTCGTGGAGCCTGCGGGCGGCCCCGACCGTGCCGAGTTCGACCTCGACGCCGCGCTGCAGCGCGCCCGCGCCGAGAACAAGTCGCTCTATGTCTATCTGGGCGCACGCGACTGCCCCTTCTGCCGCCGCTACGAAGCCTTCCTGGCGAAAAACGCCACGGCACTGGTGCCGCAGTTCCAGGCGCGCTACCTCGTCGTCGACCTGCGCAGCGCCTTGCTGCTGCAGGCCCCGAAACTGTTCTTCCGCGTGAACGGGCGCAGCCTGAACTACAGCGACTGGATGCGCGAGCTCGGCGACGAGCGCCTGCGCCAGCTCGTCTACCCCAGCGTCTGGCTGCTCGACGGCCAGGCCCGGACCCTGATGCAGATGCCGGCGGGCACGGGCACCTTCGAAACCGTCGACGAGCAACTCGAGATCCTGAGGCTGGTGCAATGAACAAGCCCCCGTGCACACGGCTGCTGGCCAGCGCCTGCGGACTGCTGGCCCTCGCGTCGTGGGCCCAGACCCCCGAGCCCTGGCAGGTGGCCGGACGCCAGGGCTTGATGCTGCTGGTCATCGTTCCCGCCGACCAGGCCAGCGACGCCAACGCCTACCAGGCCCAGCTGAAGCAGCTCTGCCCGGGTGACCGCACCTGCTTCGTCAACTTCTACACCAACAGCAGCGGCGCCGAGGCCAGCGTGCCCCTGCCTGATGCCATCGACCGCGAAGCCACCGCCACCTTCAGGCGTTCGGTGAAGCAGGGCGCCGAGAGCTTTCGCTGGTCCTGCCGCATGCAGCTGGCGGTGCCGAACTGCTTCTAGCGAGTCGACCTCGACAAGCCCTTGCCCGCGGCCTTGACGCTCAGGGCAGGAAGACCAGGGAGGGCAAGGCGCTGAACATCACCGCCACCGTGGCCAGAGCCGCGGCACCCCGGCCGAAGCGGTAGCTCCAGTCCGGCAGTTCGCCGTCGGCGTGAAGGGCCTTCAGCCTCGCGTGGTGCAGCCCCACAGCCAGCAACGCCAGGGCCGTGGCGCCCCAGGCCCAGAGGTTGGCCGTCCACTGGTGCGGCCAGATCTCGGCCACCGCCCAGACCAGCATGAAGTGCAGGAACCAGATCACGAAGGCCATGACCACCGGGCCGCCGCGCGACCGACTTTGCGCCATCACAGGGCACCCCAGGGCAGCAGCCGCGGCAACAACAAGCCGGCGGCGCCCTCGAACGCCGCGTAGATGAACAGGATGCGCAGCGCCTCCAGCGTCTTGTTGGCGGGCCCCGGTGCGAGGCCGCGCACCCAGCGCGCCAGGTAGAACAGCGCAGAAAGCACGACCGACAGCACGATCGTGCCGTGCCAGGCCAGCATCGCATAGACGATGGCACCCTGGCCGCTGGCATCGCCGCGCAGTCCGGCATGCCACCAGTCATGAACGTCGAGGGCCATCGCCGCCACCAGGCACAGCATGCTCAGCGTCATCAGTGCAGCGCTGAGGCCGCTTCCGACCTTCGACCGGGCCATCAGGGGCCGCGCCGCGTAAGCCAGGCCGGCCGATGCGCCCAGCAGCACCAGGCCGGGCAGCAGGGTGCCGCGCGGTGCGGCCACGAGCCACCATTCGGGGTTGGAGCCGTACAGGTACAGGTAGCCGAACAGCGCCATGAGGAAGATCATGCCCAGCACGATCACGAGCAGCACCGCCGCCCACCAGCCGTGCGACTGCGGCCCGGTCACATAGGTCGGCAGAAGGATGCCGGCGCCCGCGTCCACCTGCTTCTGCGGCACATGGCGGTCGTTCTCCCAGAGCCAGCGCATCAGGCAGAACACGGTGAGCACGCCGCAGATGGCGCTGAGCGTCAGCGCCTTCACCGTCAGCAACAGGAAGAAGCCGGCGGTGAACAGCGCCGCCAGCAAGGGCCACCAGGACGGCCCGGGCATCACCTGCACGTATTGCGGCTCGGCGCGCGCGCTGCTGGTGATCAAGGTCTCGCGCAGGCCCGTGGCGGTGCCGGGCAGGAAGTAGCGACCCGCCTCGACGTCTTCCCGCAGCCGCGGGTCGGCCCAGAGCGGCTGCAGGTCGTTGACGACGGGGATCGATCGCACGGCGTAGTTGCCGGTGGCCAGCCATTCCAGGGTGCCGCCGTTGAACACGTTGCGCGCATCGCCGCCGCTGGCCGACTTGCGGCCATAGCAGCGGATGGCGTCGACCACGAACAAGAGCACCCCGGCGGCCATGATGAAGGCGCCCACGGTGGAGACGAGGTTGGGCAGGTCCCAGGAACGGCCCGGCAGATAGGTGTCGACACGCCGGGGCATGCCCATCAGGCCGCTCAGGTGCATGGGCAGGAAGCACACGTGCACGCCGACGAAGTTGAGCCAGAAGACCCAGCGGCCGACGCGCTCCGACAGCCGCTTGCCGCTGATCAACGGCGTCCAGTAGTAGAAGCCCGCGAACAGCGGGAACACCATGCTGCCGATGAGCACGTAGTGGAAGTGCGCAACGACGAAGTAGGTGTCGTGGGCCTGGCCATCGAAGGCCACCATGCCCACCATCACGCCCGTCAGGCCGCCCATCACGAATATGAGCATGCCGCCCACCAGGAACAGCGACGGCACGTTGCGCTGCACCTTGCCCGATGCCAGCGTGGCGATCCAGGCGAACACCTGAGCGCCTGCCGGGACGGCCACTGCCATCGACGCCGCCGAGAAGTAGCCGGCCGAAAGCCCCGGCAAACCCACCGTGAACATGTGGTGGGCCCAGACCCCGAAGCTGATGAAGCCGGTGGCGATCATCGCCAGCACCACGATTTCATGCGCCACCAGGGGCTTCTGCGCCGCCGTGACGATCATCGTCGACACCATGGCCGAGGCCGGGATGAAGATGATGTAGACGTCGGGGTGGCCGAAGAACCAGAACAGGTGCTGGTAGAGCAGCGGGTCGCCGCCGCGCGTGGCGTCGAACAGCGGCCAGTTGAAGGCGCGTTCGAGTTCCAGCAGGAAGGTC
>JANOBX010000252.1:0-1697 GCA_031411875.1 Burkholderiales bacterium
GGCGTCTGTCGCCTCGGCCGCTTGCAGGCGTTGATCGGCGGCCAGTGGAAGGTGCAGGATGAATTCAGCCCCTTTCCCGGGGCCGTCGCTCATGCCACTGAGGCTTCCGCCGTGCATCTCGGCCAGCCGGCGCGAGAGTGCGAGGCCGATGCCCAATCCCCCCGGGCCCTGGCCGCTGGCGTGAGCGCCGCGGGTAAACATCTCAAAAATCTGTTCCAGTGTTCCCGCAGCGATGCCGTTTCCGTTGTCACGCACCGAGATGGTCACGGCTTCACCCTGGCGCGACGCATCGACCCAAATTTGCCCAGGGCTGCCAGTGTACTTCGCAGCGTTGTTGAGGAGGTTGGCGAGAATCTGCGCCAGGCGCACAGGGTCGCCGTCGATCCACAGCGGCTCCTCGGGCAGCGAAACGTGGAGCTGATGCCCGGCGCCAAGGATGAGTGGCTCGCTGGTCTCGACGGCATTGCGCACGATCACGGCCATTTCGATGCGCACCCGGCGCAGCTCGAAGGTGCCGCGGCTGATGCGCGATACCTCCATCAGGTCGTCGACCAGTCGCACCAGATGATCCACCTGGCGCTCCATCATCTCGCCCAGCTTCTCCACCGCAAGCCTGCCCGTAGAGACGCCTTCGCGGGACATGCGCTGCAAATGCAGCGCACTGCGAAGCGGCGCGAGCGGGTTGCGCAGTTCGTGCGCCAGCGTGGCGAGAAACTCGTCCTTGCGGCGATCGGCTTGCCGAAGCGCCTCCTCTGCGCGGCTTTGCTGCTCTTCGCGCTGGCGGATCGCAATCGCCGCCTCTTCGAGCGCTGCGGCGAGTTGAACGACCTCGGTCACGCGCTTGCGCGCATCGAGCGCGACCGCCTCGCCCTGTCCAATGGCGCGCGCCGCGGACGCCAAAGAGTCGATGGGCCTGGCAATCCGGCCGCCGACGAAGAACGCAAGCAGAAAGGCCAGGCCCAGCGAGACCGCAGCCCCGGCCGTCACGGCGCCGGCCGTGTGCCAGGCAATGGCCTCGAACTCTTGGACTGGAATCGCCATTCCCACGCCCCAGCCGCTGAACGCCGAGCGGCTGTAGCTTTGGTAGGTGTCTTGCCCTTCTACGGTGGCTGCGCGGTACCAGCCTTCTGGACCGCTCAGCAGCGCGGCTTTGAAGCCCGGGGACACCGGCTGGCCAGGCGGGCGGGCTGGAATCCGCGCCACGAAGCGCTGGCTCGAGTCGGCGATGGCGATGGCCCAGCCCGGCGGCATGCGTTGGGCGAGCAGGAGTTGGCTGAACGATTCGGTGTCCACCGACGCCGTGAGCACATACGCCGCGGCACCGGCGTGCACCACGGGCACGCGCACAGTCACCCCGGGCCTCTGCGTGACGAGGCTGATCCTCACGTCCCCAACGGCCGGCCGAAGCGATTTCAACGCGCGTTCGACGCTCTCCATCTCCGCCACGCTTGGCAGCGCGGTCCCGAAGGCGCGCGCGGTATGGAGAACCTGCTGCCCCGACGGCAGAACCAGCGAGACGTTGAGCCAAGTGGGCTGCGAGGTCAGCATGCTGCTCGCTTCCGCGTGGAACGCAGCCAGGTCGGCCTTCTCCAGACTGCGCGACGAGGCGAGGGCGAGCAAGGTACTCATCGAGCCGCGCAATTCGGCATCCACCGCGGTCATCAGCGCCCGGGTGCGCTCCATCGCCGAACGTCGAA
>JANOBX010000253.1:0-23056 GCA_031411875.1 Burkholderiales bacterium
CTACAACGTGCACCCGCTGATCGAACTGCTGGACGATGCATCGGTGGCACCCGTGGCCGCCGCGGGCCTGAAGAAGACGCTCTTGATGTTCGACTTCTTCAACGACGTCGCCGTCAAGGCCAAGGCCGGCAACACCCACGCCCAGGGCGTGATGAAGAGCTGGGCCGAAGGCGAATGGTTCACCACCCGCCCCGAGGTGCCGCAGACCATCACCGTCACCGTCTTCAAGGTGCCCGGCGAGACCAACACCGATGACCTGAGCCCCGCGCCCGATGCCTGGAGCCGCCCCGACATCCCGCTGCACTACCTGGCGATGCTGAAGAACACCCGCTCCGGTGCCGCCTTCGTGCCCGAGGACGACGGCAAGCGCGGCCCGATGCGGTTCATCGACGACCTGAAGAAGAAGGGCCATCTGGTGGCCTATGTCGGCGACGTGGTGGGCACCGGTTCGTCGCGCAAGAGCGCCACCAACAGCGTGATCTGGGCCACCGGGCAGGACATCCCGTTTGTTGCGAACAAAAGGTTCGGCGGCGTCACGCTGGGCGGCAAGATCGCGCCGATCTTCTTCAACACGCAGGAAGACAGCGGCGCGCTGCCGATCGAGGTGGACGTGACGGCACTCGAGATGGGCGACGTCATCGACATCCAGCCCTACGCCGGCAAGATCCTGAAGAACGGCACGCTCGTCACCGAGTTCAAGATGCGCAACGAGGTGCTGTTCGACGAAGTGCGCGCCGGCGGCCGCATCAACCTGATCATCGGCCGCAGCCTCACCGCCAAGGCGCGTGAATTCCTGGGCCTGCCGGCCAGCACCCTGTTCAGGCTGCCGCAGCCGCCGGCCACCACGAAGGCCGGCTACACGCTGGCGCAGAAGATGGTGGGCCGCGCCTGCGGCCTGCCGGAAGTGGACGGGCAGCAACCCGGCATGCGCCCCGGCACCTACTGCGAACCGCGCATGACCAGCGTCGGCAGCCAGGACACCACGGGCCCGATGACGCGCGACGAACTGAAAGACCTGGCCTGCCTGGGCTTCAGCGCTGATCTCGTGATGCAAAGCTTCTGCCACACCGCCGCCTACCCCAAGCCGGTGGACGTGAAGACCCACCGCGAACTGCCGGCCTTCATCAGCAACCGCGGCGGCATCAGCCTGAAGCCGGGCGACGGCGTCATCCACAGCTGGCTCAACCGCATGCTGCTGCCCGACACCGTGGGCACCGGCGGCGACAGCCACACCCGTTTCCCCATCGGCATCAGCTTCCCGGCCGGCAGCGGCCTGGTGGCCTTCGGTGCGGCCACCGGCGTGATGCCGCTGGACATGCCTGAAAGCGTGCTGGTGCGCTTCAAGGGGCAGATGCAGCCGGGCATCACGCTGCGCGACCTGGTGCACGCCATTCCGCTCTACGCCATCAAGCAAGGACTGCTGACGGTTGCCAAGGCCGGCAAGGTGAATGCCTTCAGCGGTCGCATCCTGGAAATCGAAGGCCTGCCCGACCTGAAGGTGGAACAGGCCTTCGAGCTCAGTGACGCATCGGCCGAGCGCAGCGCCGCCGGCTGCAGCATCCGCCTGAACAAGGAGCCGATCATCGAATACCTGAACAGCAACATCGTGCTGCTGAAGAACATGATCGCCCAGGGCTACCAAGACAAGCGCAGCCTGGAGCGGCGCATCGCGAAGATGCAGGAATGGCTGGCCGCGCCCACCCTGCTGCAGCCCGACGCCGATGCCGAATACGCGCATGTCATCGAGATCGACCTGGCCGACATCAAGGAGCCCATCCTCTGCTGCCCGAACGACCCGGACGATGCGAAGTTCCTCAGCGAAGTGGCCGGCACCAAGATCGACGAGGCCTTCATCGGCAGCTGCATGACCAACATCGGCCACTTCCGTGCCGCCAGCAAGCTGCTGGAAGGCAAGCGCGACATCCCGGTGAAGCTGTGGGTGGCCCCGCCCACCAAGATGGACGCGGCCGAACTGACGAAGGAAGGCCATTACGCCAACTTCGGCAGCGCCGGTGCCCGCACCGAGATGCCCGGCTGCAGCCTGTGCATGGGCAACCAGGCCCAGGTGCGCGAAGGCGCGACGGTGGTGAGCACGAGCACGCGCAACTTCCCGAACCGGCTGGGCAAGAACACCAACGTGTTCCTGGCCTCGGCCGAGCTGGCGGCCATCGCATCGAAGCTGGGCCGCCTGCCCACCGTGGCCGAATATCACGCCGACATGGGCGTGATCAACGCCGATGGCGACAAGGTCTACCGCTACATGAACTTCGACCAGATCGAGGAGTACGCGGACGTGGCCAAGGAAGTCGCGTAGGGGCGCAACGGGTCAGGGCGTGGGCGCCGCGTCAGGGATCCTGAAGCGACCCACGTCCTCGGCCAGTGCCTTGGCCAGGTCTTTCAGCGACGACGACGAAGCCGCCGTTTCCTCCACCAGCGCCGCGTTCTGCTGCGTCATGCGGTCCAGTTCCTGCACGGCCTGGCCGATCTGGACCACGCCCTGGGTCTGTTCCCGTGCCCCCGTGGCCACCTCGCCCAGCAAGGCATCGACCCGCTGTGAACCGCTGACGATGTCGTCGATGGTGGCGCCAGCGCGCTGCACGATGGCAGTGCCGCTTTCCACCTGTTCGACGCTGCGGCCGATCAGGTTCTTGATCTCGCGCGCCGCGTCTGCACTGCGCTTGGCCAGGGTGCGCACCTCGCTGGCCACCACGGCGAAACCGCGGCCCTGTTCACCGGCACGTGCGGCTTCCACGGCGGCATTCAACGCCAGGATGTTGGTCTGGAACGCGATGCCGTCGATGGTGCCGATGATGTCGCTGATGCGTGCCGAGGACTGGCGGATGCCCTCCATCGTCTGCACCACCTGACGCATCGTCTGGCCGCCTTCCGCGGCGGCCTGCGCGTTCTGCCGCGCCAGCTGCGAGGCCTGCTGGGTGTGGTCGGCCGTGCTGCGCACCGTCGAGGCAATTTCCTCCATCGACGCCGCCGACTGCTCCAGATTCGCCGCCGCCTGCTCGGTGCGCCCCGACAGGTCCATGGCGCCGGCGGCGATCTCGCTGCTCGAACGCACGATCTCTTTGCTGGACCGGCGCACGCGCAGCACCATCTCGCGCAGCGATTCCTGCATGGCCCGCAGTTCCAGCATCAGCTGTGCGGCTTCGTCGCCACCCCAGGGCGACGGCGAAGTCGTCAGGTCACCGGCGGTCATGGCGCGCAGGTGGCGCCGCGTTTCGCGCAGGCCGCCGTCCATCACGCGATAAAAGCACAGGAACAGGTAGGCGGCCAGGGTCAGCGACACCGCCGTGACGCCCGCCGACCACGCCGCGCGACCGGCGGCCACCTGGCGCAGGTCGCCGATGTAGACGCCCGATCCCACGACCCAGCCCCAGGGTTCGAAGCCCATCACGTAGGAAACCTTGTCGACCGGTTTCTCGCTGCCGGGCTTGGGCCACTGGTAGGCCACGAAGCCCTTGCCTTGCGCCCGGACCTGGGCGACGAAGGCTGAGAACAGCGCCAGGCCGTTCGGGTCCTTCACGCCGCTGACGTCCTTCCCGTCGAGTTCGGGTTTGATCGGGTGCATGAGCACGCGGGGTTGCATGTCGTTGACCCAGAAGTACTCGTGGCTGTCGTATCGCAGCGTGGCCAGCGCTCGCAGCGCCTGCTTTTGCGCCTGCTCGCGCGTGAGCTGACCCCCCAGTTCCTGGGCATGCGCCCACTGCAGCACGCCGTGCGCCACTTCCACGTGCTGGCGGGTGGCGTCCTTGCGCGCCTGCAAGGCCTGGTCGTAGGCGGACAGCTCCTGGAAGATGAGCAGGCCCAGCAGCGGCAGCGTGAAGACCAGCGAAATGATCATCGCCTTGGCCGAGAAGCGCAGTTGCCGGAACAGTCGTACGCCTGGGGCCCACAGCCCGTGGTGGGCGAAGAAGCCGCTGTGGGCATGGCTCTGGACAAGATCACTGGAAGAGACAAGGGGACGCAGGGAATGGGCAGGGGACATGGGCTTGGGTCGGGATTCCAGGTTGAAGCCCCACACATCTTAGGGGCATACCTTGGTATCGGCCGCACCAGCTTGGTGCTTAAGTGCTTTCTCGGAAAAGCTCACTTCACCTTGCTAATGCGAATCGTTCGCATTACAGTTCTCACATGACGATCAGCAACGGCCAGACCTCCCGCAGCGAGCCCCCATCCGGCTGCACACAGCGCCCTCCTGCCGACCCGGCAGAGCCACTGTTCGAACCCAGACGCTGGTGCAGCAGCGAACTGCTGGGCAGCCGGCAGGAAATCGAGATCGAGCACGGTGCCTCGGTGTACCGATTGAGGCTGACGTCGCAGGGCAAGCTGATCCTGACGAAGTGAACACCCCGCCGCAGGCCAAGGGCGTCGCCCGGCGCCCGGACGCGGCCTGCCATGTCCCCCCACCGCACCGCCAGCCCGCAGCCAGCCCGTGCACCACACCGAGGCCCGATGCCGTGCACCTGCCCCCATCCACCCCTGCTGGACCCGCCACCCCGGCCGCTTGCCTGGCCGCATTGATCTGCGAAAACGCCATCCTGGCCAGGCAGCTGGCGGCGCTGCAAGAGCGCAGCACACAGACCCCGGCCCCCATTCAGGCGGCGCCAGGGCCGGCCGAGCCGACACCGACCGACCGCCCACGGCGCCGCAAGCTGCACGACTTGCCCAGCCACGCCCAGGACCTGCTGCTGGCCCTGAGCTTCACCCCCGCGACGCTGCGCACCGACATCGAAAAGGCCTTGTCGCGCATGCGCGGACAGCCCGTGCAACTGCTGGGCAGCGAAGCCGACGTGCTCTACAGCGCCCTGCACGACCTGGGGCAGCGCAACGTACTGTCCGAAGCGTTGCACCGTCGGCTGGAAGCGCGCCACAGCGTCGCCGTGCGCCGGCTGGCGCCCTTGCGCGACGGAGAGTCCCTGCGGCAGGCCTGGCTCGCCGCCTTGCAGACGGCGGTGCGGCCGCAGGAGGACATCCCGGCCGTGCTGTGGGCCCTGCTCACCCATCCCCAAGGCGCGGCACAGCAGGTGCGGGCGCTGGCCGAAGCGCGGACCTGGGTGCTTGCGCAGGCCCGCCGCGGCCAGGCCGCCACCGAACGCACCGATGCACGACGACTGCAGGCCCTGCAAGCCGAAGTCGAGCAGCTGAAGCTGCGCTTGCACCAGCGCGAGAACGCCCATGCGCAGGAGCTGCAGCAGCTTCGGCTTATGGCCGCCAGACAGGCGGGCGAGGCCCGGCGGAACCAGCCCACCGAAACGAACGCAGCCCAGGATTGGAGACCGGTCAGCGCACCCCGGCCTTCCATCCGGCCGTCCCCCAAGCCGTTACCCAGGCCGTCACAACCTCCCCGGCCCCAGGTGGCTGCGCTGGCAGATCGGCCGGCCACGGCTGCGACGGATGAGGGCGCGGCTGCAGGAACTTCCCCCGTGCAGGGCCGCCGAGTGCTTTGCGTGGGCGGCATCCAGCATGCCGTGGCGCGATATCGCAGCCGCATCGAGACCCTGGGCGGCCGCTTCGAACACCACGACGGCGGCATCCACGACAACGCCCATGCGCTCGACGGCCGGCTGCAGCGGGCCGACCTCGTCATCTGTCAGGCGGGTTGCATCAACCACGCCGCCTACCACCGCATCAAGCAGCATTGCCAGCGCACCGGCACGCCTTGCCTGTACCTGGAACGTGCCAGCCTGTCGCGCTTCGACCGGGCGTTGCAGGGGCTGCAGGCCCCGGCAGAGCGGCCGGCGGAACACCCCCGCCCATAATGAACTCCATCGCCCCGCCTGGAGTTCCGACATGCACGCCTTCCCCAAGACCCTGAAGACCTTCGAAACAAAAAGCGGTCGCAGCGGCAAGCTGTATTCACTGCCCGCGCTGGCGCGGCAGTTCCCGAACATCCAGCGCCTGCCGGTGAGCCTGCGCATCGTGCTGGAAAGCGTGCTGCGCAACTGCGACGGCAAGAAGGTCACGGCAGAACACGTGCAGCAGCTGGCGAACTGGCAGCCGCAGGCCGCGCGCAGCGACGAGATTCCCTTCGTGGTGGCGCGCGTGGTGCTGCAGGACTTCACCGGCGTGCCCCTGCTGGCCGACCTGGCGGCGATGCGCAACGTCGCCGCCCGCATGGGGCAGGACCCGGGCCGCATCGAACCCCTGGTGCCGGTGGACCTGGTGGTCGACCACAGCGTGATGATCGACCACTTCGGCACGAAGAAGTCGCTGGATCTGAACATGAAGCTGGAATTCCAGCGCAACCAGGAGCGCTACCAGTTCATGAAGTGGGGCATGGGCGCCTTCAGCACCTTCGGCGTGGTGCCGCCGGGCTTCGGCATCGTGCACCAGGTGAACCTGGAATACCTGGCGCGCGGCGTGCACCGGGGCGCTGATGGCGTCAGCTATCCGGACACCCTGGTGGGCACCGACAGCCACACCACCATGATCAACGGCATCGGCGTGGTCGGCTGGGGCGTGGGCGGCATCGAGGCCGAAGCCGCGATGCTGGGCCAGCCGGTCTACATGCTCACGCCCGACGTGGTGGGTTTCGAGCTCACCGGCCGCTTGCGCGAAGGCGTCACCGCCACCGACCTGGTGCTCACGGTCACCGAGATCCTGCGCAAGCACAAGGTGGTGGGCAAGTTCGTCGAATTCTGCGGCGAAGGCACGCGCACCCTGAGCCTGCCCGACCGCGCCACCATCGCCAACATGGCGCCCGAATACGGCGCGACCATGGGCTTCTTCCCGGTCGACGAGAAGACCATCGACTACTTCGAGGGCACTGGCCGCACCAAGGCCGAGATCGAAGCCTTCGAAGCCTACTTCCGCACGCAGAAGCTGTTCGGCGTGCCGCGCGCGAAGGACATCGACTACAGCCAGCTCGTCAGCCTGGACCTGGCCACCGTGGCCCCCAGCCTGGCCGGCCCGAAGCGCCCGCAGGACCGCATCGAACTCGGGCAGGTCGGCAGCAAGTTCAGCGAACTCTTCAGCGCCGGTGCGGCAGACAACGGCTTCCACCAGCCGGCCGAGAAACTGGGCCAGGCTTTCAAGACGAAGTCGGGTCTGGAGATTCGCAACGGCGACGTGCTGATCGCCGCCATCACCAGCTGCACCAACACCAGCAACCCCGGCGTGCTGCTGGCCGCGGGCCTGCTGGCGAAGAAGGCCGTGAAGGCCGGGCTGAAGGTCAAGCGCCACGTGAAGACCTCGCTCGCGCCGGGCTCGCGCATCGTCACCGAATACCTGGAAAAGGCCGGCCTGCTGCCCTACCTGGAAGAGCTGGGCTTCAACGTCGCGGCCTATGGCTGCACCACCTGCATCGGCAACGCCGGCGACCTGACGGCCGAGATCAACGAAGTCATCACCGCCAACGAACTCGTGTGTGCGGCGGTGCTGTCGGGCAACCGCAACTTCGAAGCGCGCATCCACCCCAACCTGAAGGCCAACTTCCTGGCCAGCCCGCCGCTGGTGGTGGCCTATGCGATTGCCGGCAACGTCACACGCGACCTGATGACCGAGCCCGTGGGCCGCGGCAAGGACAAGCACGGCAAGCCGCGTGACGTCTACCTGGGCGACATCTGGCCCAGCAGCGACGAAATCGCGAAATTGATGAAGTTCGCGATGAACGGCCGTGCCTTCCGCAAGAACTACGACAAGGTCGAGAGCGACCCGGGCAAGCTCTGGGAAAAGATCAAGAGCGTGGACGTTGGGACCAGCCCGGATTCGGCCCGCGTCTACAACTGGCCCAGCAGCACCTACATCGCCGAGCCGCCGTTCTTCAGCGATTTCGCGATGGAACCGAAGAAGCTCGTGGCCGGCGTGCAGGGCGCCCGCGTCATGGGCCTGTTCGGCGACAGCATCACCACCGACCACATCAGCCCCGCCGGCAGCTTCAAGGACAGCACGCCCGCCGGCCAGTACCTGCTGGGCCACGGTGTGCTGAAGGCCGACTTCAACAGCTACGGCGCGCGCCGCGGCAACCACGAGGTGATGATGCGGGGCACTTTCGCCAACGTGCGCGTCAAGAACCTGATGATTCCGGCGAAGGACGACGGCAGCCGTGTCGAGGGCGGCTACACGCTCTACCAGCCTGGCGGCGAGCTCATGCCGATCTACGACGCCGCCATGAAGTACGTGGCGGCAGGCGTGCCCACGGTCGTGTTTGCTGGCGACGAATACGGCACCGGCAGCAGCCGCGACTGGGCGGCCAAGGGCACGGCTCTGCTCGGCATCAAGGCCGTGGTGGCGCGCAGCTTCGAACGCATCCACCGCAGCAACCTCATCGGCATGGGCGTGCTGCCGCTGCAGTTCATGGACGGCATCAGCTGGGAAAGCCTGGGGCTCAAGGGCGACGAAACCGTCGACGTACTGCTGGCCGACGACGTGAAGCCGCTGTCGCAGGCCGAGCTCGTGGTCACCCGCGCCGATGGCAGCGTGCAGAAGGCACCCGTGCTGCTGCGCATCGACACCCCGATCGAGGTGGACTATTACAAGCACGGCGGCATCCTGCCCTTCGTGCTGCGCCAGCTGCTCGCGGCCTGAGCGCTCGCCGAAGAGGCCCCGGCCCGTGGACCTGAAGCTGCTGCCCCTGGTGCCCGAGGCGCCACTGCCCTGGCGCGCGCCAGCCGCCACGCGCGACGAGGTGCCGCGTGGCTATGGCGTGCAGGAGCAATGCCTGCCCTTCACCGCCGCCTGCGCCCTGGGGCTGCTGGTGCCGGCGCCGTTCGACTTCGGCCTGTGCAGTCCGGCCGAGGTGCCCGCCGGCGCCCTGTCCTTCGCCCCGCCCGACGTTGCCCGACCCAGCGGCGACGAACGCGTGTTCTACGTTCGAGACCATGCCGCCAGCCGCTTCTTCGGCAATGCCTTCGACGCCGACCCCCTGCCCTTCATCGACGATCTCGGCCGCCATCTGGAAATGCGCCCCCAGCAACCGGGCATCAGCTTCATGGACCGGCCCGACCAGACGCTGTTCTTCAAGCTGCACCTGCCCTGGGTGCTGCGCACCCCGCCTGGCGTGGACACCTGCTTCGGCCCGCCTTTGAACCGCCCGGCGCCGCTGGACGTGCTGGTGGGCCTGGTCGAGACCGACTGGTACGCGCACCCGGTGAACCTGGTGGTGCGCCGGCCGGCCAGCGGCGCGCTGCATGTGCAGCGCGGGCAGGTCGTCGCCCAGGCCCACTTCATCGACCGCGATTCGCGCCGCGTGCAGCCGCAGGTGCTGGCCCGCGACGACCCCGCCGCGGCAGCGATGAAGGACGAACTGCGCCAGTGGTTCGCCGCCCACCGCGCCGACCGCAGCACCTACCGCCGCCAGGCGCGCAGCCAGCAGGGCCGGCTGCTGGACACAGCGGCGGCCGGCGGCGACGCCCCGGGCGGCGGCGCCTGATGGCTTCGCGCCGCGCGGGCGGTGGGCAGCCCGCGTCCCCGGACCCGACCGCGGCGCGCGTTGCGCCAGGCCGGCACCTGCAAGCCGGCGATCTGCGTGCCGCCGCGCGTCTGGCCAGCCAGGCCACGGCAGGGCTGGTCGACCTGGTCGAGGCGGTGCACGCCCGCGTCGCCCGGCCGCCACTCACCGGGCCGGCACCCGCCCGCACCAGCGGCATCACCGGCCTGGTGTACCGGGCCGTGCGCGGTGTCGGCCGCGGTGTGGGCAGCAGCGTCGACGGCCTGCTCGGCTGGCTGGCACCCGCCGTTCAGGGCCCGTCGCCAGTGCTGGCCACACCCGAGCGCGAAGCCGTGGTCGCCGCGCTGAACGGCGTGCTCGGCGACCATCTGGCCGCCACGGCCAGCAGCCTGGCCACGCCGATGGCGCTGCGCGTCGCCGCCCGGCCGCTGACGCTGACACGCGAATCCCTGGCCGCCGACCTGCCCGGGGCGAGCGGGCGGGTGCTGGTGCTCGCGCACGGCCTGTGCATGAACGACCTGCAGTGGCAGCGCGACGGCCACGACCACGGCGCCCTGCTCGCCCAGGCGGGCGGGTGGGCACCGCTCTACCTGCACTACAACACCGGTCTGCACATCGACGCCAACGGTGTGCAGCTGGCGGCGCTGATGGCAGCACTGACGGCGGCCTGGCCGGTGCCGATCTCGCAGCTGGCGCTGCTGGGCCACAGCATGGGCGGGCTGGTGGCGCGGCGCGCGGTGTACGAGGGCCAGACCCGGCAGCAGCCCTGGGCCCGGGCGCTGACCGACCTGGTCTGCCTGGGCAGCCCCCACCACGGCGCGCCACTCGAACGCGCCGGCCACGGCGTCGACCGCCTGCTCGGCGCCACGCCCTGGAGCGCGCCATTTGCCCGGCTGGCGCGCCTGCGCAGCGCCGGCATCACCGACCTGCGCCACGGCCGCCTGCTCGCCAGCGACGGCATGCGCGCCGCCCAGCGTTCCCCCTTGCCCCTGCCGGCAGGCGTGCGCTGCTTCACCGTGGCGGCCACCCTCAGCCCTGGCGGCAACGCGCTGAAACACCGCGTCGGCCGACGCCTGCTCGGCGACGGCCTGGTGCCCGTGGCCAGCGCGCTGGGCCAGCACACCGAACCGCGCTTCGACCTGGGATTCGCGCCCGACAGGCAGTGGCTGGCTTTCAGCACCGGCCACCTCGACCTGCTGGGAAGCCCGGCGGTGGGCCAGCAGCTGGTGCGCTGGCTAAAGTGAAGTACAGCGCCGAAGGCCGGCGCCGGCGCCGGCTGGCAGAGGGCGGGCTAGCGCCCGCGCAGGAACAGCGCGTCCAGCTCCCGCATCGTCACCTGCCGCCAAGTCGGGCGGCCGTGGTTGCAGGTGTCGGCGCGGTCGGTGGCTTCCATGTCGCGCAGCAGGGCATTCATCTCTTCCAGCGTGAGCCGGCGGTTGGCGCGCACCGCGCCATGGCAGGCCATGCTGGCGAGGATGTCGTCGCGGGCGCGCTGCACCGCACGGCTGGCACCCGCTGCTTCGCCCAGTTCGGCCAGCACCGCGCGCGCCAGTTCGGTGACATCGGCATCGGGCAGGGCGGCCGGGCGGCTGCGCACCACCAGCGTCTGGGCCGACAGCGGCGTGATCTCCAGACCCAGCCGCTGCAAGGTTCCGGCTTCGGCCTCGGCGGTGGCCACTTCGGCTGCCGTGGCGGCAAAGCTCACCGGCAGCAGCAGCGGCTGCGCGGCCAGCACCTCGGCCTCGCCGGCGGCACGCTTCAGGCGTTCGTAGACGATGCGCTCGTGCGCCGCATGCATGTCCACGACGACCAAGCCCTGCGTGTTTTCGGCCAGCACGTAGGCGCCGCCGATCTGCGCGATGGCGCGGCCCAGCGGCCAGGCCGTTGGCGCCTCGGAGGCGGCTGGTGAAGGGCCTGGCGCTGCCCACGCAGGCTCGCCGAGGACCGGCGCCGGCTCGCGCAGCCCTGCCCAGGCCGAGAGCCCGCCACTGCCCTGCGGCGTGCGCCAGGGGCCTTCGGCCGGCCAATGTGGCGCAGGTTCGCGCGCCTGCAGCGGCGGGGCCTCCGGCAGGGCCAGCGCCGGCTGCCAGGCCGGGGCCGGAACGCCCGCCGACCCGGTTGGGCCGAATGCCGCGGGACTTGACGCTGGCAAGTCGACAGAAGCCATGCCCGTGCCGGGCCCGGCAGCCCGGGTCAGAGCCAGAGCGTCCTCGACCGCATGGCGCAGCGCCTGGTGCACCGCGCGCCCGTCGCGAAAGCGCACCTCGATCTTGGCCGGGTGCACGTTCACGTCGACCAGCTCGGGCGCGATGCTCAGGAACAGCGCGTAGGCCGGCTGGCGGCTGCCGTGCAGCTGGTCTTCGAAGGCCGAGCGCACCGCATGCGACAGCAGCCGGTCGCGCACGTAGCGGCCGTTGACGAACAGGTACTGCAGGTCGGCGCGGGCGCGTGCCGCCTCGGGCTGGCCGACCCGGCCTTCCACGTGCAGCGGGCCGCGTTCGGCCTGCACATCGCGGCTGGCAGCGGTGAAGTCGGCACCCAGCACTTCGGCGCGGCGCAGGGCCGCCGGCTGAGGCCGCCACTGCGCCGTCAGCCGGCCCTCGTGCCACAACGCAAAACCCACTGCTGGCCGCGCCAGCGCATGGCGGCGCACGGCTTCCAGGCAATGTGCCAGCTCGGTGGCGTCGGTCTTCAGGAACTTGCGCCTTGCCGGCGTGCTGAAGAAGAGCTCATGCACTTCCACCGTGGTGCCCACCGCGCGGGCCGCGGGCTGGATCTCGCCGCTGCGCGCCTGGAGCTTCCAGCCGTGGGGCGCGGTGGCCGTGCGGCTCGTGACGGACATTTCCGACACCGCGGCAATCGCCGCCAGCGCTTCGCCCCGGAACCCCATCGTCGCCACCGACTCCAGGTCGGCCAGGCTGCCGATCTTGCTGGTGGCGTGGCGCTTCACCGCCAGCGGCAGGTCGTCGATGGCGATGCCGGCACCATCGTCTTCTACGGTGATGCTGCGCACGCCGCCGGCCAGCAATCGCACGGTGACCTGGCGGGCGCCGGCATCGAGCGCGTTGTCCAGCAGTTCGCGCACCGCGGCGGCCGGCCGGTCGACGACTTCACCGGCGGCGATCTGGCTGATCAGCTCGTCGGGCAGCTCGCGGATGCGGCGCTGCGCATCGGGCGGAATGACGGGCGGGGTGGGGGTCGCCAACGTCTGATAGCTCATGCCCAGGATTGTAGGAGCCGGCCCCGGCCGGGCCCGCCCTGCCCCGCCCTGCCCCGCCTTCAGGGCAAGCCGCTGTCGGCGGGCCAGCCGGGCTCGGTGGCGCCGCAGTTCGGCCCGCCATAGCGCGCGAAGTATTGGGTGCGTGCCACGAGCCCTGGGCCGGTGGTGTCGTGCGAGCCTTCGAACGCCGTGGCCGACAGCCGCCTGAAGCCGATCTCGACCTGCACCGCTGCCGTGGCACTTTGGTCGAAGAAGCCGGTGTAGGACTGGCCGTCGAACACCAGTTCGGCTGCCGGCGGCAGGCGCGGCGGCAGCATCGGCGCCCGCGCCCGTTCCGCCCCGATGCAGATGCGGTAGCTGCGCGACTGTGAAGCTGGCCGTTCGAGGCTGCTCGGGGCCGTCGGCAAGCGCTCGAAGCTGACCAGCGTCTGCACGTCCCACACCCCTGCCAGCACGGGCGCGGGCTGGGCCCGGGCCGGACCGTCGGCCAGACCCAGGGCGGCTACGGCCGCCAGTGCACCCCAGCGTTCGCGCCGGAGCGGCGCCGGCCACGCCTTCGAAGTCGGTCGCATGCCTTGTCTCGTCCAGCAAGCTGTCGCAGTCGATGTGCTGCCGGACGGATTGTGCGCACGCAGCCTTTCCGGCCGGCCCACCCAAAGTTGTGACGAGGCGTCGGTGCTGTTACCGGATGCGCCCGACGTTCGCGCTGGTGATGGCGCCGGGGCTGTAGGCGAGGAAGTCACGCTGCACGCTCAGCAGCTGCAAGGTGGCTCCGGTGTGGGTTGCGTTCAGCTTCACGCCGTCCCAGAGCAGCGCACATTGGCCGTTGCTGGCGGTGCGGCAGCTCAGCACGCGGGCGGCCACCACACTGGCGCCGACATGGGCGTTCATTGCGGCCTGTACGGTGGCGCCGGCCACCGCCGCGCCGCGTTCGTCCTTCAGGTCGACCACGAACTGAGCCTTCCATTCGACCGCAGTCGGCTGGGCGCGCACCATGCTCCCCGTCAGGGCCGCCACCCGCGCCTGCGGCGGGTTGGGCCTGGCGACCTGGGCCTGGCGCTGGCCGCCACCGGTGTAGGCCAGGTTGGTGCCCTTGATGCCGGTGATGGCCGTGCCCAGCAGCGGCAGCGTCGCCCAGGGCACGACCGCGCTCGGCAGGCTGCACACACCGGTCGCGCCGGTGGTGCACTGGATGTCGCTGCTGCTGTTGGAGTAGCGCCCGGTGACCTGGGCGCCCGCCACCACGCGACCCGTGTCGTCGACGACGAGCACGTCCGCGGCGGCCTTCCAGGAGCCGAAAGACGGCACCTGGGTCGACATCGTGATGCTGCGCACCAAGACGGTGGTCGGCGCCGGGACGGCCGGCGGCGGCGGGACGGCTGCCGGCGGCGGCACGGTGCCCGTGGCACCGGCGTCGCCGGCGTACAGCAGGCCGCGCGTGGTGCTGGCCGGTGCGCCGGTGACGACGCTCGCCGTGGCCTGGCTCAGCAGCTGCTGGCGCACCTGGGCAGGCGCCAGGGTGGGCTGGCCCTGCAGCAGCAGTGCTGCCGCGCCTGCGGCGTGGGGCGAGGCCATCGACGTGCCGTTCATGCCGACGACCGAGTTCAGCGCGGTGTGCCCGGCCGACGCGATCGCCGTGCCCGGCGCCCAGAGCGCGACACAGCTGCCCCAGTTCGAGAAGCCAGCCTTGGCGTCGGCCTGGTCACTGGCGGCCACCGTCACGACGCCGGCGGCGCGCGCCGGCGACACCGTGCAGGCGTCGATGTTGCTGTTGCCGGCGGCCACCACGACCGTGAATCCGGCCGTGACCAGCCGCTGCGCTGCCGCGTCCACCGTCGACGAGACAGCGCCGCCCAGGCTCAGGTTGACGACGCCCGGCTTCGCGCCGTTGGCCGCGACCCAGTCCAGGCCACGCAGCACCGAGCTGCCGGAGCTGCTGCCCGCGCAGTCCATCACCCGCACCGGCACGACGCGCGCACCCGGCGCCACGCCCAGCGTGGCACCGGCCGCCGTGCCGGCCACGTGGGTGCCATGGCCGTGGCAGTCGACCGTACCGCGACCGTCGGCGATGGCCGTAAAGCCCGGCACCAGCCGGCTGCCGAATTCGTTGTGCGGGCTGACACCGGTGTCGACCACGTAGACGTTGACGCCGCTGCCGCTGCGGCTGTTGCGGAAGCTGCTGTCGAAGACGCGGCTGCGCTGGTCGATGCGGTCCACGCCCCAGGCTCGCGGGTCGAGGGCTCGGACGTCCGGGGTGGCCTGGTCGACCGAGAAGACGCGGTCGGGCTCGACCGCGTCCACGGCAGGATTTCTGGCCAGCTCGGCGGCCACGGCTTCGGCCTGCTCCCAGGGCACGGCCACGACGAAACCTTCCACCACGTGCGAGAACTGCTGCCGCATCACGGCCGCCGGTGCGGCTTGCACCACCGAGCGCGCCAGCACGGCCTGGGCCGCCGTGGCCACCGCGCTGGCCTTGGCGGCCAGCCGGGCGGCATGCAGCGCGGCGGCGTCGGCCGACTCGCCGTTGCCGGTGCTGCCCAGCATCGCCAGCCGGTCGCTGCTGAACACCGCGGCCGGGTTCAGGCGCACGATCAGTTGGACCGTGCTGCCGTCGCCGGCCGGGTCGATCCGGCGCTGTTCGGCGCGCAGCGCGGCCTCGTGGTCAGGCGCCCACAGGCTGAAGCGGCGGTCTTCTTCCGCGGCCGCCGGCTGGTTCGAGGCCAGGCTGTCGGTCGTGGCCTCGCCGCCGCCGCCACAGGCGGACAAGAGCAAGGCCAAAGCCACGGCCAGGGCGACCGGAGCACGGCGAGAAGAGGGGATTCGAGATGTCATGGCAACCACGCGCTTTCGGCAAAGAAGGGCGAGGGCCACGACCGACAGCCTGCTGCTGCCCCGTGAAGGGCATCGAGCACCGGGGGAACGCCCGGCCTGGCTGGCAACCCCGCTGCCCTGGCACCGAAGTGCTGTAGGCCGGAAGCTTTGCGTCCCTGCCTTTCGACAGGTTTGCCCTCAGGAAAAAAACTCAGTGCATCAGACCGTGGGAACACGGGTTCTGTAACACGTTGCAACAAGTCTAGATCAAAACAGACACCACTGCACGCGGCGCCCGCGCAGACCGCAGCTCGGGCCAACGCATGTCACGGAAATGCACGGGGCTCACATGCTGCGCCGGTACTGCCCGCCCACCTCGAACAGCGCGTTCGTGATCTGGCCCAGGCTGCAGCAGCGCACCGCGTCCATCAGCACGGCAAACACATTGCCGTTGTCGATGACCGCCTGCTGCAGACGCTTCAGCACGGCTGGGGCTTGCTCTGCATGCCGGGCCTGGAAGTCCTGCAGACGCTGCAACTGACCCTGCTTTTCCGCTTCGGTGCTGCGCGCCAGCTCGATGCTCTCGGCCGCCGCTTCACCACGCGGATTGCGGAAGGTGTTGACGCCGATGATCGGGACCTCGCCGGTGTGCTTGAGCATCTCGTAGTGCATGCTCTCTTCCTGGATCTTGCCGCGCTGGTAGCCGGTTTCCATGGCGCCCAGCACGCCACCGCGCTCGGAGATCTTCTCGAATTCCGCCAGCACCGCCTCTTCCACCAGCTCGGTCAGCTCGTCGATGACGAAGGCGCCCTGGTTCGGGTTCTCGTTCTTCGCCAGGCCCCATTCGCGGTTGATGATCAACTGGATGGCCATCGCCCGGCGCACGCTGTCCTCGGTGGGCGTGGTGATCGCTTCATCGAACGCATTCGTGTGCAGGCTGTTGCAGTTGTCGTAGACCGCGATCAACGCCTGCAGGGTGGTGCGGATGTCGTTGAACTGGATTTCCTGCGCGTGCAGGCTGCGGCCCGATGTCTGCACGTGGTACTTCAGCTTCTGCGACCGTTCGTTGGCGCCGTAACGCTCGCGCATGGCCACCGCCCAGATGCGCCGCGCCACCCGGCCCAGCACGGTGTATTCCGGGTCCATGCCGTTGCTGAAGAAGAAGCTCAGGTTCGGCGCGAAGTCGTCTATGTGCATGCCGCGGGCCAGGTAGGCCTCGACGAAGGTGAAGCCATTGCTCAGCGTGAAGGCCAGCTGGCTGATGGGGTTGGCCCCGGCCTCGGCGATGTGATAGCCGCTGATGCTGACGCTGTAGAAGTTGCGCACGTCGTGCTGCACGAACCATTCTGCGATGTCGCCCATCACCTTCAGCGAAAACTCAGTGCTGAAGATGCAGGTGTTCTGGCCCTGGTCTTCCTTCAGGATGTCGGCCTGCACGGTGCCGCGCACATTGGCCAGGGTCCAGGCGCGGATCTTCTGCGTCTCATCGGCCGTGGGTTCGCGGCCGTTGTCGTTCTTGAACTTGTCGAGGTTCTGGTCGAGGGCGGTGTTCATGAACATCGCCAGGATGGTGGGCGCCGGACCGTTGATGGTCATGCTGACGGAGGTCGCCGGGTTCGTCAGGTCGAAGCCGCCGTACAGCACCTTCATGTCGTCCAGCGTGGCGATGCTGACGCCGCTGTTGCCCACCTTGCCGTAGATGTCGGGGCGCGGGTCGGGGTCGTTGCCGTAGAGGGTGACGCTGTCGAAGGCCGTGCTCAGGCGCTTGGCCGGCAGGCCTTCGCTGACCACCTTGAAGCGGCGGTTGGTGCGAAAGGCATCGCCCTCGCCGGCGAACATGCGGGTCGGGTCCTCGTTCTCGCGCTTGAAGGCGAAGACGCCGGCGGTGTAGGGAAAGCTGCCGGGCACGTTGTCGAGCAGCAGCCACTTCAGCACCTCGCCCTCGCATTCGAACTGCGGCAGCGCCACCTTGCGGATCTTGTTGCCGCTGAGCGTGGTGTGGGTGAGCTGGGTGCGGACTTCCTTGTCGCGGATCTTCACGACGTACTCGTCACCGGCATAGGCCTGCTGCATGGCCGGCCACTGCGCCAGCAGCTTGCGGGCGGCCGGGTCCAGCCGAGCCTCGCGCTGCTGCGCCAGGTCGATGCAGGCCTCGGCCGCCGGGGCGCGGGTGGGCTTGTCCACGCGCAGCATGGCCGCGGCGGCGAACAGCTGCTGCACCTCGCGCGCCAGCCGGCTTTGCGCCAGGGCGCGCTGCTTGTAGCCACGCACGGTGTCGGCGATGTCGGCCAGGTAGCGCACCCGCGCCCCCGGCACGATGGCCACCTGGTGCGTGCTGTGGCGCGTGGCCACGGTGGGCAGGCGGCCGGGCCGCACCGGCAGCCCCAGCGCCTGCAGGCGCGGCAGCAAGGCCTGGTAGAGCGCGGTCACGCCGTCGTCGTTGAAGCGGCTGGCCATGGTGCCGAAGACGGGCATGTCCTCCGTCCTCTTGCCCCAGGCTTCCTGGTTGCGCTGGACCTGCTTGGCCACGTCGCGCAGCGCGTCGGCGGCACCCTTGCGGTCGAACTTGTTGATGGCCACGAATTCGGCGAAGTCGAGCATGTCGATCTTCTCGAGCTGGCTGGCCGCGCCGAACTCGGGCGTCATCACATACATGGGCACATCGACCAGGGGCACGATGGCGGCGTCGCCCTGGCCGATGCCGCTGGTCTCCACCACGATGAGGTCGAAGCCGGCGGCCTTGCAGGCGGCCAGCACCTCGGGCAGGGCCTGGCTGATCTCGCTGCCGAAGTCGCGCGTGGCCAGGCTGCGCATGAACACGCGCGCACCGCTCTGCCAGGGGCTGATCGCGTTCATGCGGATGCGGTCGCCGAGCAGCGCGCCGCCGCTCTTGCGCCGCGACGGGTCGATGCTGATGACCGCGATGCACAAGGCGTCGCCCTGGTCCAGCCGGATGCGGCGGATCAATTCGTCGGTGAGGCTGCTCTTGCCCGCGCCACCGGTGCCGGTGATGCCCAGCACGGGCACCTTCGCAGCCTGCGCGGCGGCTGCAATGCCGGCCTTCAGCGCGGCGGGCGCCTTGCCGTTCTCGAGCGCGGTGATGGCCTGCGACAGGGCGCGCCAGGCGGCATCGCCGTGCGGCTGCCCATGGCCCTGCAGCGCCGCCACATCGGCCGGCGCATGCGGCGTCAGGTCGACGTCGCAGCGCATCACCATCTCGCCGATCATGCCCTGCAGCCCCATGCGCTGGCCGTCCTCCGGGCTGTAGATGCGGGCCACGCCGTAGCTCTGCAGCTCGGTGATTTCCGACGGCACGATGACGCCACCGCCACCGCCGAAAACCTGGATGTGCTGGCCCCCGCGCTGGCGCAGCAGGTCGACCATGTACTTGAAGTATTCGACGTGCCCGCCCTGGTAGCTGCTGATGGCGATGCCCTGCACGTCTTCCTGCAGCGCCGCGGTGACGACCTCGTCGACGCTGCGGTTGTGGCCCAGGTGAACGACTTCCGCACCCATGCCCTGCAGGATGCGGCGCATGATGTTGATGGCCGCGTCGTGGCCGTCGAACAGGCTCGCGGCGGTGACGAAGCGCACCTTGTGCGCCGGCTTGTAGTTGGCCAGGGCCTTGAATTCGGCAGACAGGTCGGTCATGGCGGCGCGCTCGTGGGATGCAGCCGGACATGATGCCACCGGCACGCGCCTTGCCCCGTGCGCTGGCGTTTACCATCGTTGCCCACCATGAGCTTCCTGGCCATCGACATCGGCAACACCCGGCTGAAGTGGGCGCTGTACAGCGCCGCACGGCCCGGGGCCGCGCTGTTGCAGCAAGGCGGGGTGTTCCTGGAGACCATCGACGAGCTGGCCGAAACCCAGTGGAAAACCCTGAAGCCGCCGCACAGCATGCTGGGCTGCGCAGTGGCCGGCGAAGGTGTGCGAAGGCGCGTCGAAGAGCAGCTCGAGCTCTGGGACATCAGCCCGAACTGGGTGGTGCCTACGGCGCGGGACTCCGGCCTCGTCAACGGCTACGACCATCCCGGACGGCTCGGCGCCGACCGCTGGGTCGCGCTGGCGGGTGCGCGCTCACGCGTGCTGGCGGCCACGCCGCCGGGCGGCACGCCAAGGCCGGCGCTGGTGGTGATGGTGGGCACGGCGGTCACGGTCGACGCACTCGACCCCAGCGGCCTGTTCCTCGGCGGGCTGATCCTGCCCGGCTTCGGGCTGATGCAGAAGGCGCTGGAAATCGGCACCAGCAGCCTGCGCGTGCCCACCGGCGAGGTCGTCGACTTCCCCACCAACACCAGCGACGCGCTGATGAGCGGCGGCGCCAATGCCATGGCCGGCGCGATCGAACGGCAGTACCGGCGCCTGCTGCAACGCACCGGCGTGGCCCCGGTTCTATTGATGACCGGCGGCGCGGCGGCCAAGCTGCAGACCATCACCGACCTGCCTTTCGAGACTGTGGACACGCTGATCTTCGAAGGCCTGCTGCTGATGCGCGGCAGCCGCCAGCCCTGAGCTTCGCGCCTTGAGCGCAGCCCTCAGGTGCTGATGTAGGACTCGAGCTGGCCGATGGTGGTGTCCTGCTCGGCGATGAGGTGGTCGAGCAGGTCGCGCACGGCGATCATGCCCAGCACCATGCCGCCATCGACCACCGGCAGGTGGCGCACCTTGCGTTCCTTCATCAACGCGATGCATTCGCGGATGTCGGTGCGCGGGCTGACAGTGAAGACGTTGCGGCTCATGATCTCGGCCACCGTCGTGTCGCGTGAACTGCGACCCTGCAGCGCCACCTTGCGCGTGTAGTCGCGTTCGCTCAGCACCCCGATCAGCTGGCCGCCGTCCATCACCATCAGGGCCCCGGCCTCGTATTCGGCCAGCAGCTGCAGGGCCTCGAACACGGTGTCCTGAGGGTGCACGTGCCACAGTGTGCCGTGGACCTGCTGGGCCAGAAGCTCGGAAACGGGTTTCATGACGGGGACCTCCAGTGACAGGAACGGGTCGATCTGCCCTGTGCCGGAGCATGGCACCGACGGCGGGCCACGCCAACCCTGGGCGTGCAGGGTTTGCCCTGGTCATGCGAGGATTGGGGCTATGTCGAGCGCAAAGCCCACCCGCCCGCGCTGGCGCCGCATCGTGCTGGCGGCCGCCCTGGTCGTCACCGGCCTGGCCAGTCTGGCAGGTTGCGCGGCGCTGGACCGGCAGCAGCGCGAATGGATCTTCCAGCCCAGCGACCGCACCTGGTGGGGCGGCCTGGCGGCGGCCGAAGGCATGCAGGACATCTGGATCGACTTCCAGCCGCTGTCGGCCGACGGCCCGGTGCGACTGCACGGACTGTGGCTGCCGCAGGACCGTGTCGACGCCCCCGTGCTGCTGTACCTGCACGGCGCGCGCTACGACGTGCGCGGCAGCACCCCGCGCATGCGCCGCATGCACGAGCTGGGTTTTGCCGTGCTCGGCGTCGACTATCGCGGCTTCGGCCGCAGCACGCCCGGCCTGCCTTCGGAAAGCCTGGCCTACGAAGACGCCCGCGCCGCCTGGGACTGGATCGCACAGCGCCATCCGCAGTCGCGCCGCTTCGTGTTCGGCCACTCGCTGGGCGGCGCCATCGCCGTGAATCTGGCGGCCGAGGTGGCCGACGAGGACGGGCTGATCGTGGAAGGCAGCTTTCCATCGATTGCCGATGTCGTGTCCACCTTTAAGTGGGGCTGGCTGCCGGTGGCACCACTGATCACGCAGAAGCTGGACGCCGGCTCGCGCATCGGCCGGGTGGGATCGCCCGTGCTGGTGGTGCACGGCGGCAACGACAGCCTGATCCAGCCCACGCTGGGTCGTCAGCTCTACGAACGTGCTGCCGAACCCAAGCGCTTCGTGCTCGTGGAAGGCGGCTCGCACCACAACACGAATGCGGTCGGCCAGCCGCTGTACCGGCAGGCCCTGGCCGATCTGTTCGGCCTGGGGCGCTGAATGACACGGCGCAATTCGCCCAACGACATCCAGGACCTGGGCGACCTGAGCCGGCTGGGTGAGTTCGTCGTCGACAAGCGGCTGGGCCAGCGCGCCTCCGCGAAGAAGAACCGGCGCAACCGGCACTACGAGAAGCAGTTCATCCGCAACACCCTGGCCCATCTTCCGGCGGCGCGGCCGGCGGCCACAGTGGCCGAGGCCGACGAATTCGACGACGTGCCTTGAACACGCCAGCCACCGAACCGGTGGTGTGCCCGCTGTGTGAACGTGCCATCCCGCCGGCGCAGCGCGACGCCCACCACCTCGTCCCCAAGAGCAAGGGCGGACGGCAGACCGAATACCTGCACCGCGTCTGCCATCGGCAGATCCATGCGCTGCTGACCGAAACCGAACTTGCCCGCCGCTACAACACCGTCGACGCGCTGCTGGCCCACCCGGAACTCCAGGCTTTCGTGTCCTGGGTGAAGAGCAAGCCCGACGACTTCTTCGTTCGCACGCGCAAGAGCACACGCATGCGGCGGCGCTGAACCGGCGGCCGGCGGCGGGCCTGACGCACCCGCGCCAACAGATGCGGGGACTATCATTTCCCCATGCATCTGCCGCCGCCCCGCCTGTGGGACATCTCGCCCCCCGTGCAGTCGGGCACGCCGGTGTTCCCGGGCGACGCCGAATTCCAGATGGCCTGGCCAGCCCGCATCGGCCCGGGCTGCCCGGTGAACGTCAGCACGCTGACCCTTAGCCCGCACACCGGCGCCCATGCCGACGCACCCCTGCACTTCGACCCCCAGGGCCAGCCCGTGGGCGCGCTCGACCTCGCGCCATACCTCGGCCGTTGCCGCGTCATCCACGCCATCGACTGCGGCCCCCTGGTGCTGCCCGGCCACGTCGAACATGCCCTGCACCAGCTGCCGCCCCGCGTGCTGGTGCGCACCTACCGACGCGCGCCCATCGACCGCTGGGACCCCGACCTGCCCGCCTACGCCCCGGCCACGGTGCTGCGCCTGGCCGACCTGGGCGTGCAGTTGATCGGCATCGACACCGCCAGCATTGACCCGGCCAGCAGCAAGACACTGGACAGCCATCAAGTCATCCGCCAACGCGGCCTGCGCGTGCTGGAGAACCTGGTGCTGGACGAGGTGCCCGAAGGCGACTACGAGCTGATCGCGCTGCCACTGAAGCTGATGACGGCCGATGCATCGCCGGTGCGGGCGGTGTTGCGGGAGCTGCGTTCGAGTGGGGAGGCGTGATGCCAACATGCGGCCCGTTGCGGACGGTCGCTTTTGCCTGCCAGCTTGGTCCCCGAGCAAAGGCGGGCTGGGGCTGGCTGTGGCGCTTAGCTTCGGCGGTCTCCGCTGGCGCTCCGACTGCCCGGCGGTGCTCGGTCCCGCGGCCCCATCGCGGAACTCACTGCACTCGCTACGCTCGCTCCGTTCAAACACCCGCGATGAGTCAGTTTACGAATCGCGCTTCGCGCGAGGGCCGCGGGCCCTGTGCTCCTCGGCGCCTCAGATGCGCGCCACAGCCAGCCCCAGCCCACCTTTGCACCACCGTGCTTTGCGCTCTACGGTGGCGCGCCGACACGGTGGCGGGCTGGGTGAGTCGGGTGGCCCCTGGAGCGAAGTCAAGGAGGAGCCCGCGCCCGGTCAGGTGCCCCAGGCACC
>JANOBX010000254.1:0-44352 GCA_031411875.1 Burkholderiales bacterium
TCAAGAACTCTCGCATAGACAGCCCAGGCTGGAACTGCACTCGGTTCATCGGCATGGCGCATCTCCTTGGTGGATGCGGCCATCCTCGCGCTTCACTGGCTCAAAGGATGAGCCTGCTGAACTTCATCGCTAATCAGGTCAGCTCATGGATTTGGAAGCGCTCGTTTGGCAGGCCTTAAAGGCTGCCAGTTATTACGTGGCCCTGATCGTTCTGCTGCGCTTTGCGGGCAAACGCCTGGCGGGGCAGACCACGACTTTCGATCTGATCGTCCTCATCACGCTGGGCGTCGTGTTGCAAACCATCGCCCTTGACGAGGGGACTGCCAACGCCCTGGTGTTCGTCGGCACGGTGTTTGCGCTGCACAAGGGCCTGGCAGTCCTGTGCGCCAGGTCGACGACGGTTCGCCACCTGGTGCGAGGTAAACCGCGTCAGCTGGTGCGCGAAGGGCAGGTGATCTGGCCGGCGCTGGAAGCCGAGGGCATCAATGAGGCGGAACTGCTGGCCGGCTTGCGCAAGCTGGGACATGAAAACGCCGAACAGGTGAAGCTGGCCACACTGGAGGAAACTGGTCACATCTCGGCCGTTGCAATGCCCGACGAGCACACGCCGGCGCGGAAGAACTGAGGAAGCGTCGCTGGCGCGCTGCGACTCGCGAGCGGACGCCCAACTTGGCTCGCGGGCGGTCGAACCAACATTGGCAGTTGAAGGCAGTGCTCGTTCACTTGCGGCAGTTCTCCATCCGCAACGCTGACCCGGTTTAAGCCCACCCTAAAGTTGGCAAGGCGTGCGCCAGCGTGTCGATGCCAAGCTGCGGGAGGCCAATGAGCCGTCGGTGAAGGCCTGATCGCGTTGGTTCGGGTCGCCCTGCAAGCGGTTGCTTGCTGGCGACTCGGCTTTGACCTGGCACGCCACCTGTGGGCTGATGCCTACTTGGCCCAGAACGCTTCCACCGCCTTCATGCGCCGGCGCTTCTCGGTCGTGACGTAGACGGTTGTGGTCGCCAGCGAGGCGTGGCCCAGGTTCTGCTGAGCAATCTCGATCGGCATGCCGCTGGCAATCGCGTGGCTGGCATGTGAGTGCCGCATCCAGTGGGTGCTGGCTTTGTCGAAACGTTCAGCTCCCTTCGTGTCGCCCTGCCCTCGCAGCATGCCAGCGCAATCCTCGAAGAAGCGCTTGATCTGGTCGTAGAAGGTTGTCGCCGCGATGCCCTGGCGGGGGTCGAACGGTTGCTTAGGGGTGAGGCCGGGTGCACGTTCGGCTGCGTCACTGGCTTTGCCCAGCAGGTGGGCGCCTTGGTTCCCGAATTCCTCTGGGTCGGCATTCAGGCCCCGGCTGACCAGATACCTGGCCAGTTCGCCGATCACATCGGAGGGAAGCGGCACCTCACGCTCTTTCTGCCCCTTGCCGATGACCTGCAACAGCCAGCCTTCCATAGGCTGATCGTCTGAAGCATCGGCCGGGTACTCGACCCACCGCAGGTCGTCGACGGCGGCAGCCACGACCTCCGACAGGCGCAGGCCGGTGGCGTAGAGCAGGTGCAGCCCGAATTTCAGCCGCTGGTTGGCGGAGGTGTCTGCCAACAGCGCCAGCTGCTGCTCGATGAACGCCCACTGCGCCTTGCTGAAGCTTCGGCCCGCATTCACCTTTGGCCCCGCCGTCCTCGGCACCCCCACCGCTGACCAAGGGTTGCCCATCAGGTAGTTCTGGTCCACCAGGAAGCCATAGAGGTTTTTCAGGATCGTTACCGCATGGCGCTGCGCCGAAGCCGACAACGGCCCCTCGAACGGTCGCCACAGAGGCGACCATCGCTCTCGCCCGCGGTCGCCGCACCAGCGGCTGTGCGGCTGCGGGTCGGCCAGGAAGTCGCGGTACTCGATGCAGTCCTCGTTGCTCATCGAGGACAGGGCCTTGCCCTGGTGCGTGACGGCCCAGAGCAGGAAACGCTCCGCTTCCTTGCGGTAGGCACGCTGGGTGTGCGACAGCGCCTGCAGCCAGTCCAGGCCCTGCTCAACGCCCGTGTCCTTCTGCCGTCGACGCGCCTTGAGGTTCGCCTTCTGCTCTGGCGTCAGCCCATGCTTGGAGCGCAGCCAGGCAAGGATGGCCTGGTAGTCGTTGCTGGCCTTGAGCAGGCACTGCGCCTGCGGCCGACGGTACAGGCCGCGGCTGCCGTCGAGTTCGGCCGGCACGATGAACTTTTCCAGGGGGCGGATGGCGGTGGCCGGGGCGACCACGGCGTTCAGTTCGTGGGCGAAGAGCTGGCTGCGCGGCAGGGCAACGTGGCGGCCGATCAGCAGTGAACGGCTGTCGGGGCTGCCGGGGTGCTCCTGGGCGACCTGGTGCAGCCACTCGACGATGCGCTGGGCCTTGCCCTGCCCCATCGCCTTGATCCCGGCGTGCCAACGCCGGCCGACCCCATTGATGCGCTCGACCAGCTGGGCCAGGGTGAAGATGTCGGCGGCTTCCAGATGGCTGGCCAGCGTCGGGTTCAACCAGGTGGCCACCGAGTCGCCAGCCTGAGGGGCCTCGGCGACGAGGGCTTCGAGCCAGCGCAGGGCCTCGAGCTGGCGCCGGATCAGCCGGCCGCGCCGGCTCAGACGCTGGGTGGCCTTACCGTATTCGGCTTCGTAGGCGGCGACCTGGTCGGCCTGGCGCTCGTCTTCCAGCCCGTGCGCTTCGGCAAACGCCTCCAGGCTCGGCAGCTCAAGCGACGTGTCGGCAATGCGGGTGGCGTCCAGCCGGACCAGGCGTGCCGTCCCGAAACGGTCCTGGCGCCGGGCGGCTGCCGCAAACTCTTGGCGGATCCAGGCGATGGTGGCGCGGACCGTACGCTGGTCGCTGGCCTCGCTTTCGAGCCTGAAGTAGCGTTCCCAGCTTTCGCGCGGGTCCAGTCCCTGAACCACCGAGCGCATGAAGGCGAAGTGGCCAACGTGCAGCTTGCGCTGGCGTGCGGCCGTGACTGCGGCGCTGTGCGTTGCGCTGCGACGGGCGTTCGCTGCGGGCGGCTGACCGCCCTGCCCTGCCAGCACATTTGCGGGGGCTGACACAGAACTTCTCGGGTCGTCCTGCATGCTCACTGCTCAAGCCTCGACAGCGCGGCCGTCAGGTTGATCCGCGCCTGGCGTTCAAGGAGTGCGACGGCGGCTGGCGTCTGGCGTCTGGTACAGCTGTAGGCGGCTTTCAAAACCGGCCAGGACCTTCGCGCGTGCCGTCTTGTACCGAGACCCCGACACCCAGCCGTACTCTCGGCGCACATCTCGGTCGTAGCGGTCGAATCGCTCGGGCGGGCTGCCCAGGATGGCCAGGTCGATGTCGATGAGCAACGAGCCGTCACCACGGGAGCTGGTTGCCGCTGGTGAGTCGTGTTGCGTGGCCATGACCAGGTCGTGCACACGTTGGACGACGTTGCTGTCGATGCCGGCAGCCGCCATAGATCGGGCGGCCCAGAAAAGATGTCCGGTGAGGGGTGCCAGATCCGTCGTGCTGGGCCGCACAGCGCTCAGCAGCCTCACATCGCATGGGGTGCCCCCTTCTCGAACCAGTGTGAGATCGCCCGACCGTCCCAGTGCAGGCCAAGATGTCCTGCCGCCCGGGCATTGCTCAGCGCCTTGGGCCTGAACACGGCCACGCACTGTCCGGTGGCTCGGCGGACGCTGTCGTAGACGATGCCGGTGCTGCCCTGGGCGCGCAGCGCCCGGCCCATCTGCTGGCTGGCGCCGTAGTGGTCGCGGTCGTAGAGGTCCGGCCGCGCAGCGCCCTGCCCTCGCAGGTCATGCAGCTTGGCTTCCAGGTCGGCCTGGATCCAGCGCAGGTCGATGTCGATGGCCTCTTCATTCGTCCTGGCGAGGAAGGCACCCCGATGGTGACTGACCTCGGCCACGGCCGTGTCCAGCGACTCGGCGGCGTAGTACACCCCCCAGCCGCCGTCGCTGAAACGTGAGCCCAGTGGGTTCAGGTGCGTGAAGGCCGCCATCACCAGCGTCGCGCCTGGCCCGGCCACACGATCGGCCGGTGGCACGAGGCTGAGCTGTCCAAGCTCCTGGCGTATCCGGGGATTGGTCAACGCCTCGATCGCGAAAACCACGTCCAGGTCCTCGGGGTTGGCGATCTGGTCGTAGAGACCGACGGTCGGAAAGCGGCTGCCGATCAGGCGGTGACAGGGCAGCAAGGCCACCGCGCTCAGGCTAGGGATCTGGCTCTGGCTCGGGTTCGGGTTCGGACTTGGACTCGCGTTCGGGCCCGAGCTGGGTCCGCTCAACGTTTCCTGACCGGGCGTGCTGCTCAAGCCTTGCCGCCCCGTTCGGCGTCCAGATACTGCCGGACCACGTACAAATCGGCCACCTGCCCGCCGAGCATGCGGTCCAGGGCCGAGCTGCCGGCGAGGAAGGGAGCGGTGTTGGGCTTGCGGATCCACTCGTTGGCGCGGGCGGGGACGGGCAGCAGGATTTGCAGCGCAGCGTAGATGCCGAACAGATAGGACAGTCGTTCCAGCACGTGTCGGTCCAGCGGGCCGACTTTGCCCTGCTTCCATTGATAGAGCGTGGTGCGTGCCACGCCCAGCAGCGTGATCTGCTCGGCGGTGGTCAGCTTCCAAGCTTCGGCCAGACGCCAGAAGGTGCGCAGAGCCGCTTCGGCCGCGCCTGCCGTGTTCAGGTTCGCGGCTGCGGGCCGGGCGGTCTGGGGATGGAGGACGGCGCTCATCGGGTGGGGGTCGGGGGCTTGTGCCGTTGGAACAGTGTTCGGGCGAGGCTACTCGGTCCTTGGGGCGTCCAGTGTACGGCGACAGACGAAACGGGTCAATTTGTCCACGGCCGTTTTCTTGGGTGCAAGCAATCCGGAACTCCAGAAATTCTGCCTCAGTTCTAGGCACCATGATAAGGATACTTATCATGTACCTGATGCTGGGCCGGAAAGGCTGTATTCGCCCATCCGCCTATCGCCCATCTGCTGCCTCACCGCCCGCTCAAGGCTTCAAGGCCGAGGCGATGGCCTTCAAGAGCGCAACCCGTCCGGCTTCGTCGAGCTGCGCGGTCTCGACCTGAATGCTCAGGCGCCCTTCCCTGTCCTTCGACCACCTTCCCACCGGCCGGCCGGCCACTTCCAGGGCCTGCTGGACGGGCGCGGACTCCGCCGGCTCCCTGGCCGCGCCCAGCAGCACGGCGACGACAACCGCCGCGGTTCTGGGGCGTTCCAGGGAGCGCAACTTCTCGGCGCGACGCAGCACCGCCTTCCTGTCGGCCTCGAGCGCTGCCGCAATGGCCTTGGCATGGCGATGCTGGATTTCCAGGGGCGACCGGAAACACTCCACCACCGGTGCCGGCAGATCGGCCACGAGCAGCACATTGGCCACCCAGGTGTGGGAAACGCCGAGCGCCTCGGCCAGGCGGCGGTTCGACGGATAGAGCTTCTCGTCCAGCGCGCGCCGGTACATCAGGCCCTGCTCGAAGGCCGAGAGGTCGGCGCGCTCCCGGTTCTCGCGATCCATGGCCGAGAACAGCTCATGGTCGGACACGGCGTTCTTGTCGACGGTAGCGAGGACGGGAATTCCCAGCTCGCTGCAGGCGCGGTGCCGGCGATGACCGAAGACGATCTCGAACTGGCCGGGCCGCTCGGCCAGCGCCCTGACGGAGATCGGCTGCACGTTGCCCCCGGCCAGTTCGATGTCTTGCTTGAGCCGGGCGAACTCGGCGGTGTCGAACGATGCGGGATGCCGGTTGGCCCATCGGCTGGGGAAGACGTTGCGGGGGTCGAGCTTGCGAGTGGGGATCGAGCCCTCGTGCTCCTGGAGCTGCTCGCGCAGCTTTCCGAGCTCGCCTTCGACGGCCAGCATCTGGCCGCGGAACTGCAGCATCTGACCTGGCCCGGTTCGCGCCGCACCCGGCGTCACCGGCGGGAACCGGGTGGCCTGCGGGGTGCTGTCGGGCTTGGCGACGGGAGAAGCCGGCGCTGCCGCCGGTTCCGGGGGCAGCTGCAGGTTCTCGGTCATTGCCAGAAGCTTCGATTTGGTACTCATTGCCATGCCCTTCCAATGTCCAGGCCACAGGTGGCCATGTCCCCTGCCCTGCAGCGTGTGCGCTGCCGCGTGGCAACCTGGTTGCCAGCCTCAGCCCCATGCAGGCTCATGGCGCCGCCCGCCTGGCGCGCCAGGCCTCGACCACGGACTCCTCGATCAGGTCGACGAAGCGGTCGTAGGCGTCGACGGCCCGTTTGTAAGTCTTGGCGGAACCGTCGTACTTCTGCACGTCGTAGACCGTGGCGAACTCGGCCGCCTTGTTGCTGGTGACCGAGGTCTTCGGGATCTCGACCGGCAGCACGAACTCGCCATACGTGGCCTGGATCCACTGCCTCACCGCCGGCGACGCTGCGTCGGCCTGGTCGACGCGGCTGAGCAGCACGTGCAGAAAATCGAACACCTTGCGGGCGCCTGCGGGTTCCTGCCCGTCGAGGTTGCCGCCCAGGTCGGCCAGCAGCGACCAGAACTGCGCCGAACTGGCGAAGTCCAGCCCCGAAGGCGGCACCGGCACCACGATGCCGTCGGCCGCCCACAGGCCGTTGATGGTGACGTAGGACAAGGCAGGCGGCGTGTCGATGACGATGACGTCGTAGAGCTGCCGCACCGGCTCCAGGCCGCCGCTGAGCACATCCCAGAAACGCGAACTGGGGTCCTTCATCTGCCTGGCGGGCAGGGCGAACTCGGCGCTGAACAGGAAAGGGGCGGCGGCCACCAGATCGATGCCGTCCCAGTAGGTGGAACGGATGGCGGGCGTGATGTCGTCGGTGACGCCATTGCACAGGGGCGCGATCGTCATCTCCTCGTCCACCTCGGCTTCCGGCAACACGCCGTGCAAGGTGGTAAGCGAGCCCTGGGGGTCGATGTCGATGGCCAGCACGCGGTGGCCCCGCAGGCTCAGGCCCTGCGCCAGGATCATGGCGCTGGTGGTCTTCGACACACCGCCCTTGAAATTGGCCACGGCGATGCAGATGGCCCGCTGCCCCGCCGGGCGCATCTTCTCGGTGCGGTAGGCGCGGGTCCACTGGCGCGTTTCAGCCAGCGTGAACTCGCGCTTGCCGCCGGTGGGCGTGAGGCGGCCCGAAGGCAGGTCGCCCTTCGAGATGCGGTAGCTGACATGGGCCTTGTCGACGCCGCACAAGGCGGCGATCTGGGAAGCGGAGTACAGCGGCGAGATCTTCCTGGCTTCGGGTGCCAGCAGCCTTGACCTGATCTGCTCGACCATGCTGCCGGCCCGGATGGCCAGGGCCTGGATCCTGGCCATGTCGATCACGGTCCGAGGAGCGGCCGCGGGCAACAAGTCAGGCGTGGCAACCAGGTTGCCAGGGGTGTCGAGCGAGGTGGGGAATGGTGCTGCAGTGGCCACGATGAAGAATCATTCGACAGAATTTGTCCAGTTTACCGAAAAGCAGAGACTCGTCAAAAATTGGCAACGCCAAGCTGACACAGCCAGAAGAGCGCGTGCGACGGGTGTGAGAGTTTTTGGGGAACCCCGAGCCGGCGCGACGCCAGATGTGAGAGTTTTTGGGGAGCTCTCCATGCACCGGCCGGCGCAGGCCGACCGGATCGGCCGCGCAGCGTGCGAATTTCGAGCTTTTGGTCCGGGCCAGGCACCAGATCCCCAAGTCCCCTCACCGACATCCACAAATCCTCTCCGCTTCGAGCTCCCACTTCCCCATATCCACAGACTGAGAATCCCAAAAAGTCTCCGCGACTACCCCATATCCACTCAGAAAAGACCTGCTAAGTCCTTGTCGTGCCAAGATTTTCCAGGCTGCCAACTCTTCAAGTCTTCAAGTGTTCTTCTTCAAGTTTTTCAAGGCCGCGCCTGCGGCGCGCTGTTTCTCATCTGTGAATTGACACACTCACAATACCGGGCGAACATGGCAAGCCAAGGTTTCAGGAACATTGCGCGTGGCACAAGAGGAGCTCGTCCCCAAGGCTGCAGGCGCAGCGAAACCCCGAACGCCCAGGGGCTCGGAGCTGGCCACGCGTGCCGATGACCAGTCCGTTGCCAAAGCCAACGAGGCCATCGCCATCCGCCCCAAACGCGGCAAGCTGACCCTGCTGTCCAGGCGCATCTACAACGTCTTCCTGTATCACGCGCAGCAGCAGGGCGTGGACAAGCCCAGCTACTCGATTCTTCTGGCCGAGCTGATCGACGACGCGCAATTCACGTCCAACAACACCGAGCTGCTGAAGTCGCACATCCGCGACATGCAGGCCACCACCATCGAATGGCACACCAGCGGCGGCCAGACGCGGCAGTGGACCTCGACCCAGCTGCTCGGCCCGGTCGTCATCGACGAGCCCGGCCGCGGCCAGGCCTGCACCATCACCTGGAGCTATCCGGAACCCATCCGTGAACGCCTGGTCAAGCCGGCGCAATACACCCGGGTGCTGCTGGAGATCAGCTCGCAGATGCGCAGCTACGCCGCTTCGGTGCTGTACGAGCTCGGCGCGCGCTACCTCACGTCACCGGGCCGCCTGACCATGCGCGAGGACGTGATCTGGTGGGCCTCGGTGCTGACCGGGCGCAGCGACATCACCAGTGTCGACTACCGCATCCTGCATCGCGACACCATCAAGAAGGCGCTCGCTGAACTCGACACGCTGTGCGAGGACTTCAGGCTGGAAATCGTCGAGCACAAGCGCGGCCGCAAGGTCGAGGAGCTGCAGTTCAGGGTGCTTCCAAAGCCGCAGGTCAGCCTGGCCGGGTTGCGCGACTCGGCCAAGAACGTCTTCGACCTCGAACTGGTCGAGCGTGTCATCGGCCTGGGCCTGAAGCGCACCGACGCCCAGGACCTGTACGCGGTCACCGACGAGGGCGTGCTGCGCGCGGCCGTCGAACACGTCGAGCAGCGCATGAAGAATGCGAGCCTGCCGGTGCTGAACTCGCCTGCGGCCTATCTGCGCGACGCCCTGAAGAAGCAATACGCCGGTGAAGGGGAGGGCGGCAAGCCGCCAGCGGACGTGGCCGTTCCACGGCCGAGCATGGACGAGCGGCTGCAGCGCCTGCGCGAGGAATGGCAGCACTACCAGTCCAGCCAGGCTAAGTCGCTGTTCGAGGAAATGCCCGAGGCCGACAGGGCAGGGCACGTGGCCCGGTTCGAAGAGGAACGGGTCGCTGAACTGGCCTCTGTCATCGCCAGGGCGTGGCGCCGCGACGGCATCAAGAGCCGCATCGCGGCCGGTTCCTTCTACCGCTGGCTGGCCGCGACGATGTGGCCGGGTGAAGTCACCGACAAGCAGCTCCTCGAATTCGCGATGAATCGAGAGCCCTGAACTCAGCGCCACCGCAGCGCGGCTCAGACGACGTCTGCCGGCGCCAGCAACACCTTGCGATAGCGCGCCAGCGCGGCGGCGTCGCTCAGACCCATCCACTGGGCGACCTGGTCGGCCGAAGTGCCGCGCCGCAGCTGCCGCAGCGCGAACGTGTGCCGAAGCTTGAAGCTGCCGCCTTCGGCGTCGGGCACGCCGGCTGCGACGAGCACGGCCTTGGCCGCGTTGTACTGGGCCACCTTGCCCCAGGCGCGGCCGTCGCGGGCGGCCGGGAAGAGTGCCTGGCCGGCGATCTGAAGTGCGCACCGGGTGTTCAGCCAGGTGTGCAGCAGCCGGCCGGCCCAGGGCGCGACAGGAGCCTCCCGTGCCGGCGTGCCGCCGTGCGCGGGCAGGCGGATCTTCCACGGCAGTTCGCCCCGCCTGACGCCGTCGCACATCACACCGGCGACGACCGCGGCGCGGATGTCGCCCGGCGTGAGCCCGGCGCCGAGCTGCAGAGCAACTGCCGTGCGATTGCGCAGCACCTGCCAGCTGTGGGCAGCAGCGCCCGCTGCGGCGCGGCCGCTGGCCGGGTCGAGCAACCAGGCCACGAGTGCACGGGCCTCGCGGGCGTGCAGATGCTCGGGCAGGGGGGTCTTGTGGCTGGCGTTGGCGAAGCGCCATTCCGGCCTGGCCATGAGCAGGTCGAACGCCGCCGGGTTGCGCGTCGACCCGGCGGCCCTGGCCCGGTGCGACTGGACCTCATCGGCCAGCGTCAGCAGGCGCCAGGCATGGCGTGCGCTGAGTTCGTCGCTGCTGCCGCGCGACAGCAGATAGGCCTCGAAGTGCTCGGCGGTGAGCGCATCCAGGGCCAGACCGCGAGCCACGCACCAGGCCGACAGCGCCGTCCACATGCTGCGGTAGACCGCCATCGACGACAGCTCCCGGATCGCCCCGAACTGTCGCCGCGCGGCCAGCCAGGCGTCGAAGGCATCGAGGTAGGTCTGCGGGCTGCCGGCGTCCGGTTCGTCGAAGAGATCGCGGTGGGCTGAAGGCATGGAAAGCATGGCAGGGCGAGGCTCGTCCCACTGTACAGACGTCCCTGTCGGCCTGCCAGTTCCCTGCGTCGTGCGCTGAAGCGGCAGCGATGAACTAACAGCGGGCCTTTGGTCTGGCTGGCGTGGCTGGTGGGCCGAGTTTTGTGCTGGTGTGCCACTCAGCCGTGCTGTTAGTTCATCAAGGGCCTGGAATGCCGTTTGCCAGAGCGGGGGTTCGCAAGCCCTGCACGAGTTCCCCGGTGCGATTCATGACTCTGGCAGCACCTGCGTGGCTGCCGAACTTGGCGGCCGCCCTGGTGCTGGGCCTGTGTCCGGCGCTGGCCTGCGCCCAGCGGGCAGATGCATCAGACCCGCCGGCTCCGCCGGGCGCAGACAAGACCGCCAGGACACGGGCCCTGGAGCTGGGGGCCAAGGTCCTGCAGCAGAACGCACCGGTGGCCAGGATGGACATCTACCTCAACGGCTTTCACCCGCTGAAGAACGACCCGGGCCGCCAGATGGAGGCGCATCATTTCTGCCACCAGCGTAACCAGGACTTCGCGCAATGTGCGCTCTTCGATGGCACCGGGCCGGAGGCGAACCTGCATGGCGTCGAGTACATCATCTCCGCCAGGCTCTTTGCCAGCCTGCCCGAGGCCGAAAAGAAGTACTGGCATCCGCACAACGGCGAGATCCTGTCCGGCCAGCTCGTGGCCCCCGGCATTCCGCAAGTCGCCGAAACCGCGCTGATGAAGGACAAGATGAACAGCTACGGCAAGACCTGGCACTTCTGGAACACCGGCATGACGGGCCGCGCCGCCGACGAGCTGCCCTTCGGCGAGCCCCATCTGGCCTGGTCGTTCAACCGCGAGGGCGAAGCCGATCCCGCCCTGGTGGCGCAGCGCAATGAGCGCCTGGGCATCCGCAGCACCACGAAGCGCAACGGGCGCGCCGCCCTGGGCAGGCTGGCGCGGCCGCAAGCCGGCGTGGACGATCTGAAAGACGCTTTCGGCCGCCCGACTCAACCCATCCCGGGTGTGGTCGACCAGAAAGCGCCGGGTTCAGGCGGCGCTGAGCCCGCGTCGCGCTGAGGTCCAGGGCAGCCGGCTCAGGCCCGCCCGCGCCGCTTCCACATCCAGTAAGCCATGCCCGCCACCACCAGCAGCACGCCGGCCTTGCGCGCCGCGGCGGCCGGGCGGTGGCGCAGTTCGGCGCGGCCGCCGGTTTCGGCGTAGATGCGCGGCAGGTGGCCGCGCATCAGGTCGCTGGCCAGGCCTTCGACCATGTCCACGCGGTCTGCCGCCAGCAGCAGCAGCCAGTGGCGCAGGTCGTTCTCGCTGCGCAGGAAGGCCTGCCGCCGAATCGCACCGCTCAGGCCCTTGGGCGGCAGCGTGCTGCCGAACAGCGGCGTGATGCCCGGGCGCTCGATCGAATGCAGCACCTCGACATGCACCGCCTGCTGCACCGCCGGCTGCGGCTGGAAATCGAGGCGGGGTGGATGGCGTTCCATCGGCACCGCCGGGCGGCGCGAACGGGGCAGGTCGATGCCCCAGCCCTGGATGTGCGCGAAGCGTGCGCTGTTGTCGACCCGGACGGGGCTGTCCAGCCCGAGTGCCCGTGGTTCCTGAAGGTCCTGAAGTTCCTGAGGTTCCTGGTTCATGAAGGGCTCCTCGGGCCTAGACCGTGACGCCTGGCGGAATCAGCACCGTCTTGATGCAGCCGTCGAGCTTGTTGGCGAACAGGCAGTAGGCGTCGGACACCTCTTCCAGCGGGATGCGGTGGGTGATGATGCGGCGCGGCTCGATGCGGCCGGCCTGGATGTGTTCGATCAGCCGCGGCAGGTGGCGCTTCACGCTGGCCTGGTTCATGCGCAGCGTCAGGCCCTTGTTCACGGCGTTGCCGATGGGCACGGCGTTGAAGGTCGGCCCGTAGACGCCCACGATCGAGACATTGCCGCCCTTGCGCACCGAATTGATCGCCCAGTGCAGGGCCGTGGCCGAACCGGCCTGCAGCTTCATCTTTACGCCGGTGATCGTCTGCAGCGCGTTGCCTTCGGCCTCGCAGCCCACGGCGTCGATGCAGAAGTCGGGCCCGAGGCCGTCGGTCATGCGCTTGAGCGTCATGGCCATGTCGTTGACGCTGCGGAAGTTCAGCACCTCGCACTGCGCGTAGTCCTGGACGAAGGCCAGCCGCTCCTCGACCTGGTCGACGACGATCACGCGGCCGGCACCGAAAAGCCAAGCCGACTTCGCCGCGAAGATGCCGATCGGCCCGGCGCCGAACACCACCACCGTGTCGCCCTCGGCGATGTCGCCCATCTCGGCGGCCTGGTAGCCGGTGGGCAGGGCGTCGGTCAGCAGCACCGCGTCGTCCAGGTCCATGTCCTGCGGAATCAAGGTCGGGCCGACGTCGGCACGGGGCACGCGCACGAACTGCGCCTGCCCGCCGTCGTAGCCGCCGGCGGTGTGCGAATAGCCGTAGATGCCGCCCACGGCGGTGGCCTGCGGGTTGGTGTCGTGGCAGTTGCCGAAGAGTTCGCGCTGGCAGAAGAAGCAACTGCCGCAGAACACGTTGAAGGGCACGAGCACGCGGTCGCCGACCTTCAGCCGCTGCACGCCGGTGCCGATGTCGACGACCTCGCCCACGAACTCGTGGCCGAAGGTGGTGCCGATGCGCGTGTCGGGCACGAGGCCGTGATAAAGGTGCAGGTCCGAGCCGCAGATGCACGAACGCAGCACCCGCACGATGGCGTCTTCGGGGTGTTCGATGCAGGGGTCGGGCTTGTGCGTTGCGCGCACGCGGTGGGGACCGCGGTAGTCCATGGCCAGCATGTGGCGTTCTCCTGTTCGTGCGGAAATCGCAGGGCTGAACGGCAAGTGCTGTGCCCGTGGCGGCTTCAGCCGGCAGGGTCGGCCGGGGTCTCGAAAACCGCGGCCGTGGACAGGGCCTGCAGGCTGTGCACCGGCAGCGTCAGCCCCGGCCCGGCGACCGCACGGATGTCGATCGTCGGTGCGCCGCAGCCCACCGCGCCGAAGATCGTGGCGAAGGCCACGTCGGCCGCGTCGCGCCCGGCGCCGAAGCGCATGAAGCCCATCGGCACGGCCGTGCCCGAGGGGTCGAACAGGTACCAGCGGTCGCCGAGATAGACCTCGGTGTAGGCATGCAGGTCGGGCGGGCCGAGGGCGGGGTCGGCGCCGTAGTCGGTGCCGGTGGCCATGCGCGCGGGAATGTTGAGGGCGCGGCACAGGGCGATCATCAGGTGCGTGAAGTCGCGGCACACGCCCTGGCCGCCGATCAGCGTGTCGACCGCCGAGGTCGTGCTGTCCGAGGTGTTGGAGACGAACGCCACGTGGTCCTGCACCCAGCGTTCGACCGCCTGCACCCGGCCGTAGCCGCGCGGCAGGGCGCCGAACTCGCGCAGGGCCAGGTTCAGCAGCCGGTCCGACTGGCAGTAGCGGCTGGGGTAGAGGTAGGGCATGACCTCCAGCGGCAGGCTGCGCACGTCGACCTCGTGCAGCGTGGCCGGGTCGGCCGTGTGGTGCAGCAGGTCCAGCGTCGCCTCGTAGCGCAGGTTCAGCGGGCCGGGTTCGGCGTGCAGGCGCATGAAGCGCGTGGCCGTGCCGGCAGCGGTCGCGACCTCGGGCTCGATCGGCTGGTTCAGCGTCAGGCGCTCGTGCCGCACCTGCTGGTTCGAGGTGCGAGCGGCGTGGATGTTGAAGATGAAGTCGGCACCGGTCTCGCCGGTCACTTCGTACTGCAGTTCCAGCACCAGTTCGAGCCGGACCCTGGGCGAGCCCGGTGTCGGGGGTTCGACGCGGTCGGGTGATAAGAGGGCGATGGCTGGGTTGTGGCGGAAATTTTTCATGCGCCGCGAAGGGCAAATGCCGTTCCCGCCGGCAACGCCCGTTGCCGGGCCGGGCCGGGCACGCCGCCTGCCGCGCGCAGACCATGCCGCAAGCCGCGGCGAAGGAGCCCGTGTTGAACCAGCCCTACCAGCACCAGCACCCGCTGCCGCCCGAAGGTGCATCCGCAGTCGAACCCGACGAAACCGCGGTGCCGGACGAGACGCCGAAGACCGAGGAAGAGCTGCTCGACCAGTCGCTGGTCGAGACCTTTCCCGCCAGCGACCCGATCTCGCCCGGCGCCGGCATCGGCGGGCCGGCGCGGCCGCGTTCGGGCAGCCCCGGGCGGCGCCCGAAGAAGGCTTGAGCAACCGCCCCCGCGAGGCCGCGGGCATGTCCGTTGCCCGCTTGTGGCTCCCGCCGAACACACGGCATCTGCACCCTTCGGAGCACCTCCATGGCATTGAAGACACTCATCACCATCGCCGCGATCGCCGGCATCGCCGCTTCGCTGTTGAACAAGAACAAGGCCAGCCGCATGACCTCGCGCATGGGCCATTCGTCCGGCAGCGGCGCAAGCTCGGGTGACGACTACAGCAGCCCCGCCGGCCTCTCCGGCAGCAGCAGCGGGGCCTACGACAGGGACGGCACGCACGACCATGGCAGCCTGTCCGGCAAGACCGATCGCCAGGACTGACACAGCCGCGGCCGCCACGGCGACTGGCGTATCGACTTCCCCGCGCTCTGGCGCCGCTGCAGCCGGGCGAAGGGCGAAGCCGGGCAGATTGCCCGCTTGCTCAAGCCCGCACCGCGCGACTTCACGATCCTCAAGTCCCGCCATTCGGCCTTCCACCCCACGCCGCTGGACTTGCTGCTGCGCGACCTGGAGTGCGAGCGCCTGATCCTCACCGGGGTGGCGGCCGACAGCTGCATCCTGTTCACGGCGATGGAGGCCTACCAGAGCGGCTATGCGCTGTGGGTGCCGCAGGACTGCGTGGCCGCCGAGACCGAGTAAGCCAAGCAGCAGGCGCTGGCGCAGATGGCGCGCGTGCTCAAGGCCGAGACGCGCGCCAGCCGTCGCTGAAGCGCCGCCCGATCCGCTCACCAAGCGCCATTGCCCGTACCTGCCCGACGCTGCCGTGGCCCGCTAGGCCCGGGTCTGCGACTGCCGCAAGCCGATGCCCGGACGGCTGCTGCAGGCGTGCCGGGCGCTCGGCCCGGACATGGCCGCCTCGGTGATGGTGGGCGCCACATCGAGCCGGCTTAAAGTATGGGCCGGGCGATGCCATGAAAACCCGCACCCACCTGTTCCTGCTGCCTGCGGTGGCCCTGTTGCCGCTGCTGATGTTCTCGGCAGCGGCGCTGACCAATCTGCTGGACGCCGAACGCAGCGCGGCGCTGCGCAGCGTGCAGGAGGCCGCGCGCGCCACCTCGCTCGCCGTCGACCGCGAATGGGCCCACGCCGAAGGCCTGGCCCGGGCACTCGGCACCTCGGACATGCTGGCCCGGCATGAATTCGTGGCCATGTTCGACCAGGCCAGACGAGCCATCGCCGGTCGGGACCTGAACGTCGCGCTGTTGGACAACCAGGGCTTGCAGGTCTTCAACACCGCCTTGCCATTCGGCGCACAGATCCCGGCGACGCCTGCTGCGCTCGTGACTGAGATCAGGCAGGTCATCGCCGAGGGCGTGCCGAGCGTCTCGGACGTCGTCCGCGGTCCGGCGACCGGGCGCCTGGTCGTCGTCATGCGCGTGCCTGTGCAGACTTCCCGCGGGGCGTCCTATGTCGTGTCCCCCTGGTTCTATGCCGAAAGCCTGCAGCGGGCCTTTGCCGGGACCAGCGACTCGCCGGAGATGCTCGTGGGCATCTTCGACCGCAAAGGCCGCACGATCGCCATCAACCGGGGCTCTGCCAAGCTGCTGGGGGAATTGCCGCGCGCCGACCTGCTCCAGGCCATCCTGGACGGACGGTCGACCGTGCTGCGCAACGAAAGCCGCGGCGGCGAAAAGCGCTACACCCTGCTCACGCGCTCGGCCCTCACCGGGTGGACCGTGGCCGTGGGCGTGCCCGAGCACCGCATCGAGGCCGCCGCGCGGCAGGCCGTCTGGTTGACAGCCGCAGGGCTGAGCCTGGCGTTCGGGCTGGCCGTGCTGGCCGCCTTCCTGTACGGCCAGCGTCTGATGGGGGCCATGCAGGGGGTGTCCCGCTCGGCGGGCCTGCTGGGGCAAGGCATCGTTCCCCCGCCCACCCGCTCCGGTGTGGACGAGATGGACCAGGTGCAGGCGGCCCTGCGCGATGCGGGCGAACGGCTGGCACGCACGGAAGTCGAGCGGTCGAATCTCCTCGCCCAGTCGGAGGCCGCCCGCAGCCAGGCCGAGCAGCAGAACCGCGCGAAGGACGAGTTCCTGGCCATGCTCGGCCATGAGCTGCGCAACCCGCTCAGCGCGATCATGAGCGGCCTGACGGTGATGGAGCACCCAGCCGCTGCAGCCGACGCGCAGCAGCGTGCGCAGCAGATCGTGCGCCGCCAGTCCGAGCGGCTCACCAGCATCGTGGACGAGCTGCTCGATGCCGGCCGCGTGCTGACGGGCAAGGTCAGCCTCTCGCGCCAGCCCGTGAACCTGGCCGACCTGGCCCGCGGCTGCGTCGAAGAGGTCCAGATGACCGGCGCTGCCGATCGCCACCGTCTCAGCGTGCGGACATCGACCGCCTGGGTCGATGGCGACCCCACCCGTCTGGCGCAGATCGCCACCAACCTGCTCGACAACGCCTTGAAGTACACGCCGGATGGCGGCCGGCTGGAACTGACCGTCGCAGCCGAAGGGACTGACGCGGTGCTGGCGGTTCGCGACACCGGCGTAGGCATGGACGCCGGACTGCTGGCAAGCGTCTTCGATGTGTTCGTGCAGGGCCCCGCCACCCTCGACCGGTCCAAGGGTGGGCTGGGCATCGGGCTGGCCGTCGTGCGGGCCATGGTGGAACAGCACGCCGGCAGCGTGGTGGCCGAAAGCCCGGGCCACGGCCTGGGCAGCTGCTTCACGGTTCGCCTGCCGCTGCTGCCGGGCGCCAGCGGCACGGTCGTGCAGGGCACCGATGCACCGCTGCCGCGTGGCGCGAGCGGGCGGCAGATTCTGCTCGTCGACGACAACGACGACGCCCGGGCTGTCCTCGCACAACTGCTGGTGCTGGAGGGCGCCCACGTGCTGCAGGCGCGTGACGGTGCCGGAGCCCTGCACAGCGCCATGAAAGAACAACCGCCCGTGGCCGTGATCGACATCGGCCTTCCCGACATCGACGGCTATGAAGTGGCGCGCCGTCTCAGGCGAGATCCGCGAACCCGGTCGATGCACCTGGTCGCGCTCACCGGCTACGGCCAGGAAGCCGACCGGGCGCTGGCGCGTGCCGCCGGATTCGACCGGCACCTGACCAAGCCCGTGGACCTGACCGAGCTGCTCGCAGCCCTTTGAAGGGCAGGCGCCCGGCCGCGTCACGACAGCTGCACATCGGTTTGCGCCTGCCCTGGCGCGAGCGTTGCCTGCGCAGTGCGGGCACGGCCGTCATGGAACACGCTGAAGGCCCACGGGCCGGCCGTGTCCACGGCCAGGTCGAGACGACCCTGGGCGTCGGTGATCATGCCGATGTCGGTGTGGGGTCCCGGCGAGGCCGTGACGGAGACGACCGCCTCCGCCAAGGGCTCGCCTCGGGGACCCAGGAATCTCAGCCGCATCAGGGTGGCTTCAAAGGGTGGCTTCGACGGGTGACGCCGCAGGGCCTGGCGGTGGGTGGTCAAGCGCCCAGGTTCTTCCATTCCATCAGGCGTGCGAACACGTTGCTCTCGATGCGCGTGGCCGAGTTGCCCGAGCTCTGGCCGTTGGTGTGGATGCCGACCGCGTGGCGCACGCCGTTGGCCAGCACCCAGACCGGCGAGCCGCTCTGGCCGCCGATGGTGTCGATCTCGTAGGTGATGACACGCGCCGACACCGACTTGGTCTGCTGCGCCATGTACCACTGCTGGTTGCCGCCCTTGTCGCCGGGGTAGCCGCTGAGGTTCAGGCGTGAGGCGCGCAGCGTGGCGTCGTTGCGGTTGGCGAAGCCGAACCAGCCGGTGCGCTCGCCCAGCCGTGCATTGGCCGGCAGGATGATGGCGCCGTAGTCGTTGTTGCGGTTCTTCGACTGCGTCCAGCCGGTGACGCTGCGCAGCGTGGACGAGGTGGCACTGCCGTAAGGTCGGTTCGCATCGTTCAGGCCAGGAACGACCTCGACGGAACGGGCCCAGCCGCCTTCGTTGTGCATGAAGACGCAGTGGCCTGCCGTCACCACGGTGCGCGGGCTGATGAACCAGCCCGTGCCGATGAAGCGGTGGCCGTTGGCCGCGGTGATCTTCAGCGCGCAGATGGCGCGCCACGGGAACGCCGTGGTGGCGGTGACGCGGACGCGGTCGTCGGTGCCGATGATGACTTCGGCCTGTTCCAGGCGCGGCAACGCATAGCTGCCGTGGATGGCGTCCATGGGCATGCCGTCGTCGAACGCGGTGTCGCTCTCCTCGGCCTCGCCTGCATAACCCTCCAGTTCCGTCAGCGAGGCCTCGGTGCCGAGGGCGTGGTTGCCGCACTCGGCGTCGGGCTGGATCAGGTTCAGGTTCAGGCCGGCGACGGCCTCGTACTCGGTGGCCTGGGTCTTGTTGCTCGGTGCGCCCGGGCCCTCGAGGCCGGGTTGTTCGTGCTGTGTCTGCTGGGTGGTGCTCATGGGTCTGCTCCTTCGGGTTGCGGTGAGCATCAGTGTGCGAGCCTGGTGCAGCGCCAACATCCCACCGGCAGAGTAAGCGGGCCGCCCTTCCACCCCCTAGTGTGAAATGCCGAATCCGGATGCCCGGCACCTGCCAGGCCGTCCCTAAACTTCGCGGGTCGGCGTCGACGGTGACGCCGCGCGACAAGGATCCGAACCACATGAGCTCCGCAAGGATGACCGTGCTCGTTGCAGCGTTCATGTGCAGCCCGACGCACGCCGCCGAGCTGCCGGCCACGGCGTTGGGCGCGCAGGCCAGACCGGTGGTCGAACTGGCCCAAGGCCGTGCGCAGGGGCTGGCCGGCGATGGCGTCGAGACCTTCAAGGGTCTGCCGTATGCCGCTGCGCCGACCGGCCCGCTGCGCTGGCGTGCACCGCAAGCCGCGGCGGCCTGGGACGGTGTGCGCGACGCTGCGCAGCCGGGCCCGGCCTGCATCCAGAAGCGCGGCAGCTCGCTGGAAGGCGGCGGGGACCCCGGCGTGACGAGCGAGGACTGCCTGACGCTGAACGTCACCACCCCCCGCGCCAGCCGCGACGTGAAGCATCCGGTGATGGTGTGGATCCATGGCGGTGCCTTCGTCCTGGGCGCCGGCCATCTGGCGGTCTACGACGGCAGTGCGCTGGCACGCCAGGGCGTCGTCGTCGTGAGCTTGAACTACCGGCTGGGACCCCTGGGTTTCATGGTGCACCCGGCGCTCGAAGCCGAGCACCGCGGCGCGGCGCCGGCCAACTTCGGTCTGCTCGACCAGATCGCCGCGTTGAAGTGGGTGCGCGAGAACATTGCCGCACTGGGCGGCGACGCCGGCCGCGTGACGATCTTCGGCGAGTCCGCCGGCGGCCAGAGCGTGCTGGCGCTGATGGCCTCGCCAGCGGCGCGCGGCCTGTTCCACGGCACCATCGCGCAGAGCGCCTATGGCATCCCCAGCCATCCGCGCGACAAGGCGCGGGCCACGGGCGTTCGGCTGGCCACGGCCTTCGGGCTGGACCGGGCCAGCGCGACGCAGCTGCGGGCGATCCCGGCCGAGCGCTTTGCCGATCTGCCCGATGCGACGCTGGCGCTCGCGCCCAGCCTGGTGGTGGGCGACGCCGCCTTGCCGCGGAGCATCGTCCAGACCTTCAGGGCCGGCCAGCAGGCGCGGGTGCCGCTCGTCATCGGCAGCAACAGCGACGAGGCGACCGTCGCGGCGGCTTTCGGACTGCGGGGCGAGGCGATCATCCGCCAGCTCGGTGTCGGCAAGCGCTTCGTGCAGCCGCATTACCCGGAGGTGCGCCACGACGACGAAGAGCTGGGTCGCCAGGTGGTGCGCGACGCGGTGTTCACGAGCTACGCGCGGCGCATCACGCTCTTGCACCGGCGGCATGCGCCGGCCTGGCGCTACTACTTCAGCCGGCTGCCCGAGCGCGCGCCCGCAGGCACCCTGGGTGTGCCGCATGGCGGGGAGGTGCCGGTGGTCTTCGGCAGCGGCGATGTCTGTCGGTGCCTGGCCGTGCCGCTGAGCGACGCCGACCGCGCCGCCAGCGCCGCCGTGATGGCGCGCTGGACGCGCTTCGCCGCGCGCGGCGAACCGGGTGCCGGCTGGCCGCAGGACGGCCGGATCGGCGGCCGGGTGCTGGAGTTCGCAGACGAGCCGGCGGTGCGCGACGATTTCATGAGCCAGCGCATCACGCTGTTCATCAACGCCGGGAACCTGCTCGAGCGCGCCTTGCGTTGACGATTCGTTCGACACCGGGAACAGGGTTTGCCAACAGCACGGTGGCCGGGCTCCATCCGCTGGCCATCGAACCAAGGCCATGTGAACCCTCATCAGCGCATCATCGTGATCGGCGCCTCGGCGGGCGGCGTCGATGCGCTGCCGCATCGCGCCTGGCCTGTCGAGCGAGCTGGCTGCGCCGGTGCTGATCGTGCTACACATCGGCGCCCATCCCAGCCAGATGCCGGATCTGCTGAATGCCCGCGGCCCGAACCGTGCGGTCTTCGCGCAGTCCGCCGTTGCGCCTGTGGCCGGCATGATTTACGTCGCCCCGCCCGATCAGCATCTGCTGCTGCAGAACGGCAGCCTCCATGTCTACCGCGGGCCGAAGGAACATCATGCGAGACCCGCGGTCAACCCGCTGTTCAGGTCTGCGGCGCTGGACGGCGGACCACGCGTCGTGGGCGTCATCCTGAGCGGCATGCTCGACGACGGCGCGGCCGGTCTGTCGGCCATCAAGTGCTGCGGCGGTACCGCGGTGGTGCAGGACCCTGAGGACGCGGCCGAACCCAGCATGCCGCTCAGTGCCCTGGCCAACGTACAGGCCGACCACGTCACGAGGATCGACGAGATGGCGGCCCTGCTCAACGCTTTGGCGGAGCCGCTCGAGTCGGTCGACGCGGTGGCTGCACCGCAATGGCTTCGGACCGAGCACGCCATCAGCATGGGGACTTCGGGTATGCAGGAACTCGCGAACATCGGCTTTCCTTCCAGCTTCACCTGTCCCGACTGCGGCGGCGCGCTCTTCGAAATCTGCGAGGGCAGACCGTTGCGGTTCCTCTGCCATACCGGCCACGCCTTCAGCCTGCGCAGCCTGGTGTCCACGCATGGGCAGGTGACCGATGAGGCGCTGTGGAGCGGGCTGCGCGCCCTTCAGGAAAAGCAGGAGCGCAGCACGCTCGACGAGGTGGCCGCGCTGGAAAGCTTCATCGTGCGGATGCGCGGCGCTGTCAGCACCGGCGCTGTCAGCACCGGCTCTGTCGCAAGGCCATGATCGCCGTCGAGACGGCGTCGGCATCCACCGGCTTCACCAGATGCTGGTCGAACCCCATCCGGACGGAAGCCTGGCGGTCGGCTTCGCTGCCGTAGGCGGACAGGACCAAGGCCGGCATGTTTCGGCCATGGCGGGTGTGTCGCAGCGTCTGCAGCAATTCCGTCCCGGTGTGGCCTTCGTCGAGCTTCATGTCGGTCAACAGGATGTCGAATCCGCCCTGGCGCATGAGACGCTGCCCTTGCTCGAATGTCAGGCAGGTGTCGACATCGGCCCCCAGTGCCCTGAGCATCAAGGTGCAGCTCTCCGCGATGTCGGGTTCGTCCTCGACATACGCAATCTTCAAACCCTTCAGACTGGCGCAGGGCGGCGGGCCGAGGAGGCCGAGGCTGCTGGCCGGATTCAGTGTCGCTTCAGGATCGATGGGCAGTTCCACCACGAACTCGGCGCCGTGACCCGGCCCGGCACTGCGAACCCGGATCTCGCCGGAAAGCAGTGTCACGATGTGCCGCGCGATGCTCAAGCCCAGACCGAGACCGCCCCGACGGCGTCCCGCGCCGGCCCCCTGGCGGAACGGTTCGAAGATGTGGTCCATCTCTGCGGCCTCGATGCCCGCGCCCCAATCCTGTACCGACAAGCGGAACACCGACAGGTCGATGTCGACCGACAGGCGAACCTGACCACCCTGACCACTGGCATGAATTGCGTTGCCGAGCAGGTTCCAGATCACCTGCTCCAGACGTGCTGCGTCGGTCCGGATTCGCGCGCCCGGGTGGATGCGGGTCACGAGGTCGATCGTCACAGCCTTTTCCTGGGCGGCGTGACGAACCACGCCCGTCGCGCGTTCGACGATGTCGAGGGCGGAAACCTCCTGGAGACTGAGCTGCAGCTTGCCGCTCAGGATGCGGGAGATGTCGAGCAGGTCGTCGATCAGTCGCGCCTGCAAGCCGACGTTGTGGATGATCCGTTCGGCAGCGCGCACGGCGAGCTCCGGCGCCATGTCACCCCGCTGCAACAGCTGCGACCAGCCGAGCATGGACTGCAGCGGTGTGCGCAGTTCATGCGACACCTTGGCGAGGAAGTGGTCCTTTTGCAGGCTGGCCTGCTCGGCCATCGATCTCGCGGCGCGCGCCTCGGCGGTCGCTCGCTCCAGCGCCTGCGTGCGTTCCTGCACCCTGCGCTCCAGCGCAGCTCTTTCGCTGCGCAGCTCATCTTCGACCATCTGCCGCCGGTACACCTCCAGTTCAAGCGCATCTTTGGTGGCGGTGAGTTGCGCTGTTCGCTGGATGATTCTTTCCTCCATCGAGTGGTGCAGTTCCTCGAGGCGACGCAGGGCCTCGTGCGCTTCCGCTTCGGAGGCCTGCAGTGCTTCGTTCTGAAGCTGCAGCTCGATCTGATGAACCTGCAGTTCGTGAAGCGTGCGCTGAGCCTCGTCCGCGCTGAGGGGAGCAGTCTGCCGCTCGCTCAGCCGCTGTTCTGCGCGCAGTCGCAGCGTCGCAGCCAATGGTTCATGGGCGCTGCTTGGCATGCACCCCTCCCGTCATGGCGCTGGCTCGGTCATTTGGGGCCCTCATCATCGTGATGTCCAGACATTGTGGACGCGACCTGGGGGCACGGCAAAGCGCGGAGCGGGCTGCTCGGGGAAATCCTGGTGGCGGGCCGGGCGACCCGCGAGGTCAGCCCGGAGCAGCTCATGAGCAGCTCATGGGCAGCTCAGGCGCAGTCCAAAGCGTCCTGCAGCGCGCGCGCAGGGGCTGGTGCGTTCGGTCGTGCGCTGCGGCGCGCCCTGTGCGGTGCGCTGGGTCTGGTGCAGCAGGTCCAGTGCCGCGGCCACGACCTGGACCTCGCTGACGCGCTGCAGGCAGTCCTGGGTGGCCAGCGGGCAGACGCTCCGCAGGCAGTGGCGGCAGTCCACGGGGTAGTTCAGCACGCGCGCCGGCACCTGCCAGGGCGTGTGCTGCGGATGGGTCAGCGCGTACAGCGACACCACCGGCACGCCCAGCGCCGCGGCCATGTGCATGGGCCCGGAGTTGTTGCCCAGCAGCAGGTCGGCCCCTTCGATGGCCGCACCCAGCGCGCCCACCGGCAGGCGCCCGGCGACATCGATGCAGCGTGTGCCGGCCATCGCCGCGCGCGCCTTGGCGACCAGCGCCCGGTCGCCGTCGTCGCCGACGAAGACCATCGCCCTGGCGCTGCGCCGCGACAGTTCGCGCGCCACCACACCGAAGCGCTCGGCAGGTCAGCGCCGCGAAGGTGCGCTGGCCCCCACGTGCACCACGACATAGGGCTCGCCCGGCCGCAACCCGGCGGCCAGCAGCTGCACCCGCGCGACCTCGCGTGCCGCGGCGCTGGGGCACATCTGCAGCCGCGTGTCGGGCGTGGTCCAGCCCAGCCGGCGCACCAGTTCGAGCTGGCGCTGCACCTCGTGGCGCATGCCGTCGGCCACGACATCGCCGTCGTGCACCCAGTCGCTGAGCAGGCCGTAGGGGTTCTCGCGCGCATGGGCCAGGCGCAACGGAATGCCGGCCATGCGGCAGACCAGCGCCGCCGGCAGGGCGCTCTGGGTGGCCACCGTGAAGATGATCGCGGCGTCGAAGGCCCCGGCTGCCAGCTGTTCGACGAGCGCACGCTCGCCCCGCCCCAGCGGCGCGCCCGCCGCGGGCGAGCTCAGCAGCGTGAGATGGGCCGACGGCGCAGACGCGCGCACGGCGGTCAGCGCCGGCGTCGTCATCAGCAGGTCGCCCATGCCGTCCAGGCGCACGGCGAGCAGGCGGCGCACGTGGCGCCAGCCCGGGTCGGCCGCATCGGCCACTGCTGCCGCTGCGGTCGCTGCGACCGATGCGACCGATCCATCAGGCACGCCCGGCCCAGCCTGTGGCGTCAAGCGCTGGCTCCCGGCAGTGCGGCGGCCACGGCGGCAGGCCAGGCCACGGCTTCCCTCGGCCAAGGCCTGCGGCGCGCCGGCCTCGCGGCCAGCGGCGAGGCGTGTTCGCAGATCAGCGCGATGCGCAGGGGGCCGTGCTGCATGGTGCGACCTTCGGAATCCGAGGGAGAGGTCCGGCCCATCGTCAAGGCGCATACCTCCGCAGGGCATTGCACTGGCCCCGCTGCCAGTCCCCTCAGGAAGCCGCCGCGCGGGGCCGGGTCGCCCGTGCCCGGCTGCCCTGTGTAAGCTTTGCAGCAGGCTTGTCTGCGCCGGCCAGCGCCGGCACGGAACGCAGCGGTTCGGCCGTTCGGCCCAGGATGAGCAGGGCCCGGAAGTAGTGGATGGTGCGCAGCAGGCCCTCGTGTTGCGACACCTTCGGTTCCCAGTGCAGGGCCGAACGCGCCCGGGCGATGTCGGGGCAGCGGCGCACCGGGTCGTCGGGGGGCAGCGGGCGGAAGCTCAGGCCGGCGCTGCTGCCGGTCATCTCCAGCACCTGGCGGGCCAGTTCCAGCACCGTGATCTCCCGCGGGTTGCCCAGGTTCACCGGCACCGTCACGGCACTGTCCATCAGCGCCAGCAAGCCGGCCACGGTGTCGCTGACGTAGCAGAAGCTGCGCGTCTGCAGGCCGTCGCCATAGACCGTGAGCGGCCGGCCGGCCAGCGCCTGGACGATGAAGTTGCTGACCACGCGGCCGTCGCCGGGCCGCAGCCGCGGGCCGTAGCTGTTGAACAGGCGCGCGATGCGGATGTCCACGCCATGCTGCGCGGCGTAGGCGGCGCACATCGCCTCGGCGCAGCGCGTGCCTTCGCCGTGGCAGGCGCGCGGCCCGACCGGGTTGACGTGGCCCCAGCAGGCCTCGGTCTGCGGGTGCACCTGCGGGTCGCCGTAGACCTCGCTGGTCGACACCTGCAGCAGCCGGGCCTGCTGCTGCCGCGCCAGTTCCAGCAGCCGCCAGGTGCCCAGCGCGCTGGCCAGCACGGTCTGCACCGGGTGCTGCTGGCGGTAGGCCGGGCTGGCCGGGCAGGCCAGGTTGAAGATGCGACCGAAGGACATGCCGCTCAAGGTCAGGGGCAGGGGCTCGCCGATGTCGTGGCGGACGAAGCTGAAGCCCGGCTCTTCGCGCAGGTGGGCCAGATGGTCCATGTCGCCAGTGGACAGGTTGTCCAGGCCGACGACGCGGTGGCCGGCCTGCAGCAGCCGGTCGCACAGGTGGCTGCCCACGAAGCCGGCGGCGCCGGTCACGAGCACGGGTCGGTGGCGGGCTTTTTCGGTCGCGGTCGCGGTCGTGGTCATGCGGGGGCAAAAATTCGTCGGGGGTGGCGCTGCCCTGGCAGGCGCCGTTCCATGCGCCACCGCACAGGGCCTTGCGGGGGCGTGCGCGGCCACGGGTACGCGCCTTGCCAGAAAGGGTTCCCATGTCCGAATCCGCCAGCTTCAGCAGCCCGCCATGAGCGCCGGCCCTCCGCCCCACCGGCCGCCCGCGGCCCCGCTCATCCGTTCGTTCTGGATGGGTGGCTACGAGGGCGCCGACCACATCAGCGGCAACGGCCTCGTGCTCGACATGGTGCAGGGCACCGACCACCTGGCCCGGCTCGACGAAGACCACGCCATGGCCTCCCGGCGCGGCCTGCGCACCGTGCGTGAAAGCATCGGCTGGCGCCTGGCCGAGGCCGGCCCGGGCTGCTGGGATTTCGAGCGCACGCTGGCCATCGCGCAGTCTGCCCGGCGCCATGGCCTGCAGGTGGTGTGGACGCTGATGCACTACGGCACACCGCCCGACGTCAACCTGCTCGACGACGCCTTCATTCCCAGACTGGTGGCCTTCGCCGAGGCCGTGGCCAGGGTGCTGCGGCCCTGGCACGAGGGGCCCGAGCCCCCGGTCTACAACATCGTCAACGAGATCGGCTTCGTCGCCTGGGTGGTGTCGGCGACCAACGTCATGCACCCCTATCGCGGCGAAACCGAAGGCCAGGGCGACAGCTCGGTGCAGGCGGGCTATGTCGTCAAGCGCCGCCTGGTGCGCGCCGTGCTGCTGGCGATGGCGGCGATGCGCCGGGTCGACGCGCGGGCGCGCTTCCTGCACGTCGAGCCCGTCATCCACACCGTGCCACCGCCCGGCCGGCCCGACCTCGAACCGCTGGCCCTGCAGATCGCCGGCTACCAGTGGCAGGCCTGGGACCTGATCGCCGGCCGCATGGAACCCGAGCTCGGCGGCAGCCTGCAGGCGCTGGATATCGTCGGCGTCAACCACTATCACAGCTCGCAGTGGGAAGTGCTCACCGAAGACCGGCTGCGCTGGCACGAACAGGACCCGCGGCGGCGCCCGGTGGCGGCCTTGCTGGCCGACGTGTGGCAGCGCTACCGCCGGCCGCTGCTCGTGGCCGAGACCAGCCATGTCAGTGTCGGCCGTGCCGACTGGCTGCACGACATGGCCGGAGAAGTGCGCGCAGCGCGCGAGCAGGGCGTTCCGGTGGCGGGCCTGTGCCTGTACCCCCTGGTCGACCGCCACGACTGGAGCGACCCCACCCACTGGCACCGCAGCGGCCTGTGGGACACCCCCGCCGCCGCCGGCGGCAACTTTGCAAGAAGCCTGCGCAGCGATTACGCGCAGGCCCTCGCCCTGTGGCAGCGACACCTGCCTGACGAACCCGAGAACGGAGCCCCCATGAACACCCTCATCGTCTTTTCCCATCTGCGCTGGAACTTCGTCTACCAGCGCCCCCAGCACCTGATGTCGCGGCTGGCGCGGCATTACCGCGTGCTCTTCGTCGAAGAGCCGGTGCATCGTCAGGGCCCGCCGCAGCTGGCGGTGGTGTCCAAGGGCCCCAACCTGCAGGTGCTGGTTCCGTACACGCCGGTGGAGTCGCCCGGCTTCCACGACGAGCAGCTCTCGCTGCTGCAGCCGATGCTGGCCGCGCACCTGGCGGCCCAGGGCATCAGCGACTACGTGGCCTGGTTCTACACGCCGATGGCCCTGCCCCTGATCTCGCAGCTGCAGCCTCAGCTCCAGCCGCAGCGCGTGATCTACGACTGCATGGACGAGCTGGCGTCCTTCAAGGACGCCCCGCGCCAGCTGCGCCAGCGCGAAAGCGCGCTCATGTCGATGGCCTCGCTGGTGTTCACCGGCGGCCCGTCGCTCTATGCGGCGCGGCGCCAATTGCACCCGCAGGTGCACTGCCTGCCGAGTTCGGTGGACGCAGCGCACTTCAGCCCGGCCAACTGCATCGACGACTGTGCCGAGGCCCTGGCCGCCCACGAGCTGCAGGGCGCGCTGGCGCGGCCGCGGCTGGGCTACTTCGGCGTCATCGACGAACGCATGGACCTGGAACTGGTCGAGGCCGTGGCGCGGGCCCGGCCGGAGTGGCAGCTGGTGATGGCCGGCCCGGTGGTGAAGATCGACCCGGCGCGCCTGCCGCACCTGCCGAACATCCACTGGCTGGGCATGCAGCCCTACGAGCGCCTGCCGCACCTGCTGCAGGGCTGGGACGTGTGCCTGATGCCGTTTGCGCTGAACGAGGCCACGCGCTGCATCAGCCCGACGAAGACGCTGGAGTACATGGCCGGCGGCAAGCCCGTGGTCAGCACCGCGGTGCGCGACGTCATCGACCTGTACGGCGACGCCGTGCTCATCGGCCACGACACGGCGGGCTTCATCGCCGCCTGCGACACCATCCTGGCCGAGGCCCCGGAGGCGCAGGCCTTGCGCGCCGCCACCGGCGCCCGCACCGTGGAGGCCAGTTCCTGGGACCGCGTGGCGGCCGAGATGGCGCGCCTGATCGACGCGGCCATCCTCGACAGCGACACGGCACCCTGGCCGCGGCCCAGCCGGGTGACGCCGGCGGCGCTGGCCGATGTCGGGTCGACGCGCTTGCAGGGCGTGCGTGGGGGTCAGCAGCTGATCAGCGGCACCGGCACCGGCAGCTGAACGCCCAGGCGCCGGGCTTCAGAGTCGGCGCAGAACGCCTTCCAGCATCTCCAGGGCCACCGGCTTGACGAGGTGGTGGTCGAAACCGGCCAGGCGGGTGCGCCGCCGGTCTTCCTCGCTGCCCCAGCCGGTCAGCGCCACCAGTATGGCCGAAGCGGTGTGAGGCTGGGCCCGCAGGCTGCGGGCCACCTCGTGGCCGTTCATGCCGGGCATGCCCAGGTCGCAGAACACCAGCTCGGGCCGGAACGCCGCAGCCACGCGCAGGGCGTCGGCACCGGAATACTCGGTGCGCGTGTCGTGGCCGCCGAGCTGCAGCAGCAGGGCCAGCGAGTCGGCCGCGTCGCGGTTGTCGTCGACCACCAGCACGCGCAGCGCGCGCTGGCGGTGCGGGGCGCCGGGCGTGGCGGCGGGTGTGTCGGCGCGCAAGCGGTCGGCCCCTGCGCTGGGCAGGCGCACGACGAAGCAGCTGCCGCAGTTCGGGCCGGCGCTTTCTGCGGTGATGCTCCCGCCGTGCAGCGCCATCAGCCGCCGCACCAGCGACAGGCCGATGCCCAGCCCGCCCTGGGTGCGGTCCACGGCGCCGTGGACCTGGGAAAAGATGTCGAACACGGTGTCGAGCAGGTGGGGCGGGATGCCGATGCCGTTGTCCGACACCCGCACCACCGCCTGGCCTTCGGCCTCGGCCAGGCGGACCTCGATGCGTCCGCCATGGGGCGTGTACTTGCAGGCGTTGGTGAGCAGGTTGCTGACGATCTGCACCAGCCGGGTCGGGTCGCCCATCACCCAGACCGGTTCGTCGGGCGTGTCGAGCCTGGCCGTGTGCATCGCGGCCTCGATGGCCGGTTGGCAGGCCTCCAGCGCGGCGCTGAGCACCCCGCGCAGGTCGAGCCGTTCGCGCTGCAGCACGACCTTGCCGGTGGCGATGCGCGAGACATCGAGCAGGTCGTCGATCAGCCGCACCAGCTGCACGAGCTGGCGCCCCATCATGCCGCGCATGCGCACGGCCTCTTCGCTGTCGGGCGCGAACCGGCCCAGCACCTGCAGGCCGGTGCTGATCGGTGCCAGCGGGTTGCGCAGCTCGTGGGCCAGCGTGGCCAGGAACTCGTCCTTGCGCTGGTCGGCCTGGCGCAGCGCGGTTTCGGCGCGGTGGCGCGCGGCGAGCTCGTCGCGCATCTGGTGTTGCCGCTGGCGCGCGCGCAGGGCCGCGAGCACGGCGCTGCGCACCGAGCGTGTGGACGCCGGCCGGTCCAGCATGGTCAGGTTGTTCAGTTGGTCGATGACGGTGCGCAGCGCAGGCGAGGGGTCGCGGTCGCGGGTGAGCAGCACCACCGGAATGTCCGACCAGGCCGGCTGCAGCCGCAGCGCCGACAACACCTCGCCGATGTGGGGGTCGAGCAGCACCTGCTCGACCAGCAGCACCGCGCCCACCCCGGCCTGCATGCGCAGGGTGAGCTCGCGCGCGTCGCGGCAGATGTCGCAGCGCACGCCCGCCTGCTGCAGCATTGCGCTCGTCACCTCGCCGTCGCGGCGGGTGGGTGCGACCAGCAGCACGCGCTGTTCAGGCGCAGGCAGCGGCAGCTCAGGCAGGGGCGTGGTTTCCGGTGACATCCTGGAGGCCGCCGCCGGCGTCCTGGCGCGTGCCGTGGCCGCTCAAGTCCACGGGCACGCCGCTGAGCACGCCGCGCAGGTGCGAAAGCGGCTCGCCGATGTGCACGCCCTCGGTGTCGAACCACATCTCCCGGATCGACTCTTCGTGGCCGCCGCTGCGCTTCTTGAGCACCGAGATCGCCTTCTTCACCCGTCCGGCGTGTTCGTAGCTGCGCAGCATCACCACGGTGTCGGCGAGGTAGCTCACGTCGAGTGGCGCACGCATGGTGGTGCCGACGATGCCGCTTTGCGCCGCGACCACAAAGGTGGCCACGCCATGGTTGTTCAGGTAGGCCAGCAGCTCGTGCAGCTGCGCCATGAGGAAGCTGCCCTCCGGCATCGCGTTGAGGTAGCCGTTGAGGCTGTCGATGACGACGATGCGGGCGCCGTCGCGTTCCACCGCGACCTGCACGTGGTGGGCGAACTCGCCGGGCGAGGTCAACGCGGTGTCGATCTGGCGCACGTCGATCTGGCCACCGCCCCGTCCCTGCACGACGTCGATGCCCAGACCCTCGGCGCGGCTCAGCAGCACGGCCCGGGATTCTTCGAAGACGAACATCACCGCGTGGTCGCCGCGCTGTGCAGCGGCAGAGGCGTACTGCAGCGCTACGGTGGACTTGCCGCTGCCCGGCGGGCCGATGAGCAGCGTGGCCGTGCCACGATCGACGCCGCCGCCCATCAAGGCGTCGAGCGCCATGACGCCGCTGGCCACGCGCTCGGGCGAGAACTCGGGCGGGTGCTCGGCGGCGGTCAGGCGCGGGAACACCTGCAGGCCGTCGCGGTCGATGCGGCAGTCCTGCAGGCCGCTGCGGTAGTCGCTGCCGCGGAACTTCACCACCTGCAGCTGGCGCATGGCCCGGCCATAGGCCGGCGCGCGGTGTTCGAGCGAGACCACGCCGTGCGCGATGCTCTGCAGCTGAAGGTCGGGGCCTTCGGCGGTGCGGTCGTCGAGCAGCAGCACGGTGCATTCGCGGCCGACGAAGAACTGCTTGAGCGCGAGGATCTGACGCCGGTAGCGCAGCGAGCCCTGGGCCAGCAGGCGCAGTTCCGACAGCGAGTCGAACACCAGGCGCTGCGGCTGGATGGTCTGGACGGCATCGACGATGAGGCGCGTGGTCTCCGACAGTTCCACTTCCGAGGGGTGGTACATCGTGAGCTGCGCATCGCCTTCGAGATTGCCGGCGTCGACGACGAGTTCGAGGATGTCGATGCCCTCGGGCTCCCAGCCGTGCGAGTGCATGCCCGCAGTGAGCTCTTCACGGGTTTCCGACAGCGTGATGTAGAGACAGCGTTCGCCTGCAAGCACGCCGGCCAGCAGGAACTGCAGGGCCAGGGTGGTCTTGCCCGAGCCTGGACTGCCGTCGACGAGATAGAAGCGGTGCGGGATGAAGCCACCCCTGAGCACCTGGTCGAGGCCGGCGATGCCGGTGCTGACGCGCTTCAGCGGTTCATGGGGCATGGGAGCAACCTTTTCGGGCATGGGTGGATGGACGCCGAGGCGCTGCAGGTCGCGCTCAGCGCCGCCCCATGACCCGGCGCCGGACGTGGGTGGCATCGCCGTCGAGCAGGCGCTGCGGCACCTGCACCAGTTCCCAGCTCAGGCGAGACTGCTCGATGACCCAGACCATGTCGAAGCTCGGCTCGGGCCAGCGCGTGGGCGCGGCCACCCGCTGCAGCAGTTCGTTGGCCAGCGCGGGCAGGGTGCTGCGGCGCCAGGAGACCAGCACCGGACCTTCCAGCCGCCGCAGGTGGGCGGCGATGTCGGCAGGCGTGTCGTCGGCGCCGAAGCGTTCGTCGATCGGCAGGCCCAGGGACTGGGCCAGCGGCTGCAGGGTGTCGCGGGGGCGGGTCGAGACGTCCTCGGTGGCCGCCCGCGCCGCCAGCAGGTGCATCGGTCGCTGCAGGTGTTCGCTGGCCGGCCGGTCGGTGCGGCCGGCGGCCACACCCGGCGGCCGCTGGGCCGGACCGAACAGCGAGACCAGGGCGCCGGCGCGCATCCAGCCTCGCACGCTGAGCGAACGGGGGTCCGGGTGCCCGCGCAGGTTCACGGCGGCTTCGTCCTGGAGCGCTTTCTCCGCGTGGCGGATGAGCATGATGGGGCCGTTGGCTTGCATCGCCCAGGCGGGGCAAATACCGGTCCCGCAGGGGCAGGCGCGCCGCTTGCCCATGGGCTGGACCATGCCAAGAGCCATCTGGAAAGGCGCCATCAGCTTCGGCCTCGTGCACGTGCCCGTGGCCTTGTACCCCGCCACCTCGAGCGGGGGCATCGACTTCGACTGGCTCGACAAGCGCTCGATGGACCCGGTGGGCTACAAGCGCGTGAACAAGCGCACTGGCGAGGAAGTGGCCAGCGAACACATCGTGCGCGGCGTGCGCGTGCCCAGCGGCGACTACGTGGTGCTGAGCAACGACGAGATCAAGGCGGCCTACCCGAAGACGACGCAGACGATCACCATCGAGAGCTTTTCGGCGCCCGCCCGCGTGCCCTTCAACCTGCTCGACACCCCCTACTACCTGGAGCCCGTGGGCCGGGGCGAGAAGGTCTACACGCTGCTGCGCGTGGCCATGGCGCAGGCCGGCGTGGTGGGCATTGCCCGCGTCGTGCTGCACACCAAGGAGCACCTGGCGGTGCTGGTGCCGGCCGGGCCGGTGCTGATGCTCGACACTTTGCGCTGGGCCAAGGACGTGCGGCCGGTGGACGATCTGAAGCTGCCCGATGCCCAGGCCAAGGCCTTGCAGCCGGGGGCGGCGGAGCTGAAGATGGCGCGCTCGCTGATCGACGACATGACCGAGGACTGGCAGCCCGAGCAGCATGAGGACCGCTTCACCCAGGCCGTGCAGGACCTGGTGGACCGGCGCGCCGCCGCCGGCCGCACCGAGGCCGTCACCGCCCTGGAAGACGGCGCGCCCGCGGCCGAGGCCAGCAACGTCGTCGACCTGACCGAGCTGCTCAAGCGCAGCCTGCGGCAGCGGGCGCCGGCTGCTGCGGCCGCCACCGCCGTCACCGCCGTCCCCGCCAAGGCCAAGGCCAAGGCGACACCGCGCAAGGCGGCGTCGCGCAAGCGTGCCTGAGCGGCGCCGCCGGGGCGCTGGCGCGGCCGCCCCGGCGCCTTCGCCTCCGATGGCCGATGTGCCTGATGCGCCCGACCTGAACCCGCTGGCGCGTTACCGCGCCCGCCGCGATTTCAGCCGCACGCCCGAGCCCGCCGACACCGCGCCCGCCAGAACAGCTCAAGGACTGAGCTTCGTGGTGCAGGAACACCACGCCCGGCGGCTGCACTACGACTTCAGGCTCGAACTCGGCGGCGTGCTGCTGTCTTGGGCCGTGCCGAAAGGCCCGAGCATGGACCCCGCCGACAAGCGCATGGCCGTGCGCACCGAAGACCACCCGCTGGCCTATGCCGGCTTCGAGGGCACCATTCCGGCGGGCGAGTACGGCGCTGGCACGGTGGCGCTGTGGGACAGCGGCCACTGGACACCACAGGGCGACCCGCAGGCCGGCCTGGCCGCCGGCAAGCTGGGCTTCGAACTGCACGGCCGCAAGCTGCACGGGCACTGGGAACTGATCCGCCTGCCACGGCGCGGCGACACGGCCGGGGCCGAGCAGACGGCCTGGCTGCTGTTCAAGCGGCGCGACGCTTCCGGCGAGGCCGCCAGCGCCACCGCGGGCCCGGCCGCCGTCGCTGCGCTGCCGGCACCCCTGCCCGAGACCCTGCCGCCACAGCTCGCCACGGCGGCAGCGGCCGTGCCCCCCCAGGGCCACTGGATCTTCGAGCACAAGTTCGACGGCTACCGCCTGCTCGCGCGCATCGAGGCCGGCGTGCCGCGGCTCTTCACGCGCGGCGGCCACGACTGGACGCACAAGATGCCGCGCCTGGCCCGGGCGCTGCAGGCCTTGGCGCTGGACACCGCCTGGCTCGACGGCGAAGTGGTGGCCGGGCAGGGCGGTCCAGGTGCCTTCCACCGGCTGCAGAACGCCTTCGACGGCCGCGGCGCGGCCGGGCAGGACGACGAGCTCGTCTATCAACTGTTCGACCTGCCCTACTTCGAAGGCCACGACCTGCGCGCCGCGCCGCTGCACGCGCGGCGGGCGCTGCTGCAGCAGATGCTGCAGGACCGGCTGCCGGCGGGCCGGGAACCGGGTCCGCTGCGCTTCAGTGCCGCGCTGGGCGAAGGCGGCGCCGAGCTCGGCAGCCGGCTGCTGCAGGCGGCCTGCAAGGCGCAGCACGAAGGCGTCATCGCCAAGCGCAGCGACTCGAGCTACCGCGGCCGGCGCGACGACAGCTGGCTCAAGCTGAAGTGCCGGCTGCGCCAGGAGTTCGTCGTCGGCGGCTACACGCTGCGCGCCAACGACGCGGCGGCGGTGGGCAGCCTGGTGCTGGGCGTGCACGACGCCGAAGGGCGGCTGCTGCACGCGGGCAGCGTGGGCACCGGCTGGGACAGCGCCACCGCGCAGCGCCTGCGCCAGCGCCTGGACAAGCTGGCCCGCACGACGACGCCTTTCGCGCCCGCGCCCGCGGCCGGCCCCGGCGTGGCGGCGGGCGCGGCCCGCCGGCGTGGTGCGGGCAGCGCTCCCGCGCTCGTGCACTGGGTGCAGCCGAAGACCGTGGTCGAGGTGAACTTCGGCGAATGGACGCCGGCCGGGCACATCCGCCACGCCAGCTTCCTGGGGCTGCGCAGCGACAAGCCCGCGCGCGACATCGGCCGCGAGCCTGTGGCAGCAGGCCCGAACATCAGCCATCCCGGACGCGTGATCGACGCGCAGTCGGGACAGCGCAAGATCGACCTGGCCCAGTACTACGCAGCCGTCAGCGCCTGGCTGCTGCCGCAACTGGCCGGCCGCCCGGTGGCGCTGCTGCGCGCGCCTGGCGGCGTCGGCGCGCCGCAGTTCTTCCAGAAGCACGCGCCGCCGGGCAGCATCCCGGGCGTGGTGTCGCTCGACCCGGCGCTGTGGCCCGGTCACGAGGCCCTGCTCGAAGTGCCCACGGCCGCCGCGCTGCTGGGGGCGCTGCAGATGAACACGATCGAGTTCCACACCTGGAACGCCCGCTCGAAGAACCTGGGCAAGCCGGACGTCATGATCTTCGACCTGGACCCCGGCGAGGGCCTGGCCTGGCCTGCGGTGCGCGAAGGCGCGCTGCTCACGCGCGCCCTGCTCGACGAGCTCGGCCTGAAATGCTGGCTGAAGACCAGCGGCGGCAAGGGCCTGCACCTGGTGGTGCCCATCGCCGCGCGCTGGCCCTACGCCACCGTCAAGGCCTTTTCCAGGGCCGTGGTGCAGCATCTGGCGGCCACGATCCCGGCGCGCTTCGTCGCCAAGAGCGGCCCGGCCAACCGCAAGGGCCGGATCTTCGTCGACTACCTGCGCAACGGCGAAGGCGCCACCACGGTGGCAGCGTTCTCGGTGCGCGCCCGGCCCGGGCTGGGCGTGTCCATGCCCATCACCTGGGACGAACTGCCGCAGGTGGAAGACGGCGCGCACTGGACGCCGGGCAGCGCGCTCGAGCGGCTGGCCGCGCTGGCCGTCCACCCCTGGGCCGACATGGACGGCGTGCGCCAGTCGCTGGCCGCGCCGATGCGGCAGCTGCCGCCGGTGGCCTGAAGCGCCGGCGGCGCCAGCGCCCCGCCCAGGGCCAGCGCGCGTTCCACCGACATCAGTTCGCCGGCGATGCGGTCGATGCACGTGCTGTCCCACGCGGCAGCGGTGTAGGCGGCGTGGAGCTGCTCGCGCAGCTGCCGGTAGCGCCGGTCCAAGGTCAGGGGTTCGTCGAGGGTGTGCATGGCCATCCTGTGGCAAGCCGCGTTCCGCTCAGGCGGGGGTGCGGTGGCGGGCGAGCAGGGCGTTCAGGGCGTTCAGGTCCACGGGCTTGACGAGGTGGGCATCGAAACCGGCCTGCTGGGCGCGGCGCCGGTCGGTGTCCTGGCCCCAGCCGGTCAGGGCCACGAGCAGGCAGTCGTCGCCCTGCGGCAGCGCGCGCACCGCGCTGGCCAGGCGGTAGCCGTCGAGTTCGGGCATGCCGATGTCGAACAGGCCGACCTCGTGCGCGCCGGTCTGCATGGCCTGCAGTGCGGCGGCGCCGTCGTAGACCACCTTCACCTCGTGGCCCTCGGCGACGAGCACCGTGGCCAGGCTGTCGACGAAGTCGCGGTTGTCGTCGGCCAGCAGGATGTGCAAGGACTGCCCGGCGCTGCGCAAGGCCCGCGTGGCCACGGGCGGCGCGGGCGGCGGACCGGCATGGCGGGGCAGCAGCACGCTGAAGCGGGCACCACGACCGAGGCCGGGGCTGTCGACGCCGAGGCGGCCGCGGTGCAGCGCGACGAGCTGGCGCGCCAGCGACAAACCCACACCCAGGCCGGCGCGGCCACGTTCGAGCGTGCTGTCGACCTGCACGAACATCTCGAAGATCTCGGCCTGCATCTCCGGGGCGATGCCGATGCCGTTGTCGCGGACGTGCACGGTCACCGCCTCGGGCTGGACGTCGAAGTCGACCTCGATGCGGCCGCCACGGTCGGTGTACTTGCAGGCATTGGCCAGCAGGTTGCTGAAGACCTGGCCGAGCCGCGTGCGGTCGCCTTCGATCCAGACCGTGTCGGGCCACTGCACCGCCAGGGTGTGCTGGCGCTCGAGCAGGGTGGGGGTGGCGCCCTCGACCGCGCTGCGCACCAGTTCCACGAGGTCCAGCACCTCGACCCGCAGCGTCAGGCGGCCGGTGGAGATGCGCGAGACCTCCATCAGGTCGTCGATGAGCCGCACGAACTGCTGCATCTGGCGCTGCATCATCGTCACCAGGCGCGCCTGCGTGGCGGCGTCGCTGTCGCCGCGCTGCAGCACCACCAGCGCGGTGCTGATCGGGGCCAGGGGGTTGCGCAGCTCGTGCGCCAGCGTCGCCAGGAACTCGTCCTTGCGGCGGTCGGCGGCTTCCAGCGCGCTGGACTGCGCGCCCAGTTCCTGCAGCATGTTGTTGAAGGCGTCGACGAGCAGGCCGACCTCGTCGTGGGTGGTCTTGCGGGCGCGCAGGCCGTAGTTGCGCTGCAGCACGACCTGGCGCGCGATGTCGGACACCTCGACGATGGGGTCGGTGATGGCGCTCTGCAGCCGCCGCGCCACCAGGGCCGCCATGGCCAGGCTGGCCAGCGTCACCAGGCCCAGGATGGCCAGGTAGTCGACCAGCCGCGAGAACATGTCGTAGCGGGCGCGCACCACCATCAGGCCGCGCGGGTCCTGTGGCGGCCCCAGGGTGCGGCGCAGCTCGAGCTGGTTGTTGCTGAAGCTGTGGCTGGAGAGGGCGGCGCCGGCCCAGGTCTCGGGCAGGCCCGGCTGGCCCGGCGCGGTGTAGCTGGCGAAGAGGCGGCCCGACACCTCATACAGCGCGGCCGCCTCGATCTGCGGCCGCAGCCCGAGCAGGGCCAGGGCCTCGCGGGCGGCACGGGCGTCGCCTGACATCAGCGCGGGCAGGGTGGTGCTGGCCACCAGGTCGGACTGGGTCTGCAGGTCCTCGATCCAGCCGCTGCGGTTGGTGCGCAGTTCATAGACGAGCAGCGAGCCTGCCGTCAGCAGCAGGGCGAGCAGGGTCGTCGTCAGCACCAGGCGCATCGTGCGCCGGCGGATCGAGCGGAATTGTGGCGTCACGCCTGCCGCCGTTCGGAGGGGACCGGGTTGTCGCCCCTGCGCCCGACACCCGGCAGCGGCGTCACGGTCGGGAGGGCACCGCGGTCCGCGGGCAGGGGTTTCATGCAGACCCGGGGCAATCCCTGTTCCTTGTGCGCTGCGGAGTACAGCCGTGCAATCGCGGCTGCAAGTTTTACCGATTGGGGTTCAGCCCGTGGGCTGGGCCTTCAGCGGTTGCGCCGCCACAGCGCCGCCGTCAGCACGGTGGCAAAGGCCACCCAGGCGATGAAGGGCACGCCGGCCGCGGCGGCCGGCCCGTCGGCCTTGCGGGCGCTGGCCACATAGGCCACGCCCGAGCCGACCATGGCCGCCGCCAGCGCGGTGCTGGCCTGCAGGTTGCGGCGGCCGAAGAAGACCCCGCTCCAGCCACCGATGAGGCCCACGTTCAGGGCCCACCAGCCCAGGGCCTGGTTGCGCGGCGCACTGGCAGGGCGGCGCAGCAGCCGGTAGGCGCCCACGGCCAGGGCGGTGTCGATCAAGGTCCAGGCCAGCGGGATGACGGCATTGGGCGGCTGGAACCCGGGCTTGCGCAGCAGCCAGAACCACAAGCCGGACACCGGCCGTTGCGGGCCCCAGCGCAACCCTGCCAGGGCCGGCCAGACCAGGGCGGTCGAGGCCAGGCCCACGGCCCAGGGCCGGGGCAGGACACCGGCCGAGGGGGCGGGCAGGGCATCGGCCGCCGCCGTGGCGGTCTGGGGCGTGGTGGGCGCCGTGGGGGGGATGGGCGTGATGGGCGTGATGGGCGTGACGGGCGTGACGGGCGTGACGGGCTTGGCGGTGAGCATGGCGGTCGGGGGCATGGTGTGTGGAATCGGCAAGAGGTGGGCCGTGCCTTCAGCCGGGCACGGTGTGGGCGGTCTGCCGGGCCGGGCTGGCACCGGCCTTGCGCTGCTCGCGCATCAGCGCGTTGTGGATGCTGGTCGCGGCGATCACGCCCTGGCTGGCCGCCACCGCGATCTGGTCCAGCCCGGCGACGACGTCGCCGGCGGCATACAGGCCGGACACCGTGGTGCGGCAATCGTCGTCGACGACGAGGTTGCCGCCGTCGTCGGTCTGCGCGCCCAGTGCGCTGGCCAGCTGGGCCTGCGGACACACGCCCAGGGCCGCGTAGAGCACGTCGAAGTCCTGGCAGCTGCGGTCGTGGTCGATCAGACGCACGCCGCCGTCGGGCAGCACTTCGGCGCTGGCCACGGTGTCGGGGTCGACCACGGCCACGTGCGGGCTGTAATGCGCGATGAAACGCGCTTCCTCTTCGGCGTGGGCGCTGTCGCCGAGCACGGCGATGCGCTGCCCGCGGTGTTCGTAGCCGTCGCAGATGGGGCAGTGGCGGAGCAGCCCCTTGCGCTGCAGGGCACGCAGCCCGGGCAGGGGTGGCAGCTTGTCGACCACGCCGGTGGCCAGCAGCAGATGGCTGGCGACGACAGGGCGGCCGTCGACGATGGCAACGAAGCGGCCGTCGGCCTGCCGGCCGACCTGCTGCACCTCGCTGGCGACGACGCGGCCACCGGTGGCGTGCAGCTGCGCCCGAAGCCGCTGCAACAGGCCGTGGCCCGAGATGCCCTCGGGAAACCCGGTGACGTTCAGCGACCAGTCGATGCCGAGCGCGCGGCTGTTACCGGCGTCGGCGAGCAGCACCTCGCGCAGGTAGCGCCTCAGATACAAGGTGGCCATCAGGCCCGCGGGGCCCGCACCCACCACCAGGCAGTCGACGTTGTTCATGGCTGCGCTTCGGGCAGACGTCGTTCCCGGCCGCCCCTGGGTCTGCGGGGCGGGGGGCGGGCACGCCGCCTGCCATGCGGGTTCAACCGGCTAGGAGTGCCATGATGTCGATGAACCCCGAGGCACTGCCTGCGCGTCTTCTGAACGACCCCTGGGGCATGACGCCCCGGGCCAATCGCCTGCTCGCGGCCCTGCCGGCCGAGCAGCTGCAGGACTGGCTGCCCGTGCTGCGGCCGATGCGCGTGGAGCGCGGGCGCATCCTGCCCGGGCATCAGGTCTTCTTTCCGACGACCGCGACCCTGTCGCTGTACGCCTGCACCCGCGACGGCCATGCCGCCGAAGTCGGCACGATCGGCAACGAGGGCATGGTCGGCCTGGAGCTGCTGGGCGGCCAGGGGCCGGCCAGTGCCCAGGCCGAGGTCACGACCTCGGGTGGTGTCTACGCCTTGGGCGGCAGCACCTTCCGCAACGATTTCAAGCGCGCCGGCGCGGTCATGGAGCTGATCCTGCGCTACGCGCACTGGCACACGACGCAGCTCATGCACCGCGCCGTGTGCGCGCACCACCACACCGTCGAGCAGCGCATGTGCCGTTGCCTGCTCGACAGCCTGGACCGCGGCCACGGGTCGGCGACGATCGAGCTGACGCACCAGTCCCTGGCGGCGCGGCTGGGCGTGCGTCGCGAAAGCGTCAGCGCCTGCGCGCAGCGGCTGCAGGCTGCGGGCACCATCACCTACCAGCGCGGCTGCATCACCGTGAACGACAGCGCCAGCCTGCGCGCGGGCAGCTGCGCCTGCTACGCCGCAGCGCGCAGCACCTACGAACGTGGCTTGCCGGGCCCCGAGCCTGCCGACGAGGCCCTCGCTCCGGCCCGGGCCGGTCCGCCGGACCTGGTCATGGACTTCGGTCCGCTGGTGGCCACTGCGGCGGCGGCTGTGGCGGGCGCGCGGCCATCGTCGCAGGGCGGGGTGTCGCCATGAGCCGGGTCACCGAATTCATGACCCGCAACGCCATCACCGTGGCCCCGCAGGACAGCGTGCAGCATGCGGCTCAGCTGATGGACGAGTTCAACGTCGGCTCGCTGCCGGTGTGCGAGGGCGGGCGGCTGCTGGGCATGCTGACCGACCGCGACATCACCGTGCGCGCCACCGCCGCCGGGCTGAGCTCGGCGCTGACCCCGGTCGACCTGGTGATGAGCGACCGCGTGCGCACCTGCGGTCCCGAGGACTCCGTGGCCCGGGCGCTGGAGCTGATGGCCAGCATCCAGATCCGCCGCCTGCCGGTGGTGGACGCCGGCGGGGCGCTGCTGGGCATGGTCTCGCTGGGCGACTTCGCGGCGCGCCAGTCGGGCGGGGTGCAGGAGGCCTTGTGCGGCATCTCCACCCCCTCGGAACCGGACCGGACGGCGCCCCCGGCCCGCCCGGAGCCGGCACCCGTGCCAGCTCCGGAGCCCGAGAACGAAACCGCGACCGGCGGCCGCGGCTGGTGATGCCTCAGCGGTGAACGTTGGCGCCCTTGGCGGCGCGCCACTGTTCCTCGAGGTGCATCGCATCCTCGTCGTTGCGCGGGCGCACGCCCATCAGGATGCCGCCTTCCTGGATGCCGCTTTCGTAGTCCTTGACGCGCTCCTCGGGGATGTTCCAGCCGATCAGGGCACCAACCAGACCGCCGGCCGCGCCACCGGCCCCGGCCCCGGCCAGACCCGCGGCGATGGGGCCGGCCACGATCAGGCCCAGGCCCGGGATGGCGATGCTGGTGCCGACGGCGGCCACCATGGCCGCGATCGCGCCCACGGTGCCGCCGATGCCCGCGCCGATGCCCGCGCCTTCGGCCGCCTTCGTGCCCAGCTCGGTCTGCAGACCCGCCTGGTCCTTGCCGAAGTGGCGCTCACGCGTCTGGTCGGACATGACCAGGTTCATGTCGTCGCTCTGATAGCCGCGTTCGACGGCGCGCTGGTAGGCGCGTTCGGCGCTGTCGCGGTCGGGGAACAGGCCGGTGAGGTACTTGCCATTGCTGTCTGCCATCGGGGTCTCCAAGCAGGTTGAGGGAACCCGCAGGGCGGCAATCGACGGGCCTGCGGCGGCCGTCCGCCTGGGCACGTGCATTGCCCGAAACGGCATCCGTTCCACGAAAGCTTTCTCATGACCACGCCTTCCACCTCCACCCGTCCCCTGCTCTCGATCCTTTCCTTGGCGCTCGTCGTGCTGACGGTTGCTGCCTGCGAACGGCGCGACCCGCCGACGCCGCAGACCACCACGCCGTCCACCGACAGCAGCAGCACCAGTGGCAGCACCAGCGGCACGACGGGCAGCGGCACCAGCGCCACGAGCGGCACCAGCGGCATGAGCGGCAGCAACCCCAGCGGCACGACCAGCACCGACGGTGCCGGCACCGCGACCCCTTCGGTCGTCACGCCGCCGCCGGCCGTCACCAACAGCGACGGTGGCGCCGTGCCCGCAGCTTCCGCAGCCAGCCGGTAATCCGGTGGCGATCGGTGCACCGGCGGCGCTGCGCAGCGCCTGGAGCCTGCTGGCCGAAGCCTTCAAGTCGTGGATCGACGACTACGCGCCGAGCATGGGCGCGGCGCTGGCCTACTACACCCTGTTCTCGGTGGCGCCGCTGCTGCTGATCGTGATCTCGGTGGCGGGCCTCGTCTTCGGTGAAGACGCGGCGCGCGGCGAGATCATGGCGCAGCTGTCCGGCCTGCTCGGGGCCGAAAGTGCCGCGGCCGTCGAAAGCATGCTGCAGGCCCTGAACCAGCCCCGCAAGGGCTGGCTGGGCACGGCCGTGGGCGTGGTCGTGCTGCTCATCGGCGCCACCACGGTGTTCGCCGAACTGCAGGACGCGATGGACCGCATCTGGCGCGCCAAGTCGCGGGCGCCTTCCGGCCTGTGGGGCCTGATCCGTGCGCGCCTGCTCTCGCTGGGGCTGATCCTGGGCATCGGCTTCCTGCTCATGGTCTCGCTCGTGGCCAGCGCGGCGCTGGCGGCGCTGTCGCGCTGGTGGGCGCCCTGGTTCGGCAACATGGGCCTGGTCGGCCAGGCGCTGGACTTCGTCGTCAGCTTCCTCTTCATCGCCACGCTGTTCGCGATGATCTACAAGTGGATGCCGCGGGTGAAGGTGGCCTGGAGCGACGTGCTCTTCGGTGCCGGCGTCACGGCGCTGCTGTTCGCGCTGGGCAAGACCGCCATCGGCACCTACATCGGCACCACCGGGGTGGCGTCGCCCTTCGGCGCGGCGGCCTCGCTGGTGGTGCTTCTTGTCTGGGTGTACTGGTCGGCGCAGATCTTCCTGCTCGGCGCCGAGATCACCTGGGTCTACGCGCGCCGCCATGGTTCGCTGCGCCAGGCGCCCGAGGCACGCCTGCAGGAACAGCCGCCCGGCGTGCCGGACCGCGCGGCGCTGGCCGGAACAACCGGCAGCGCCAGCCCCGGCGGGGTGTAGCAAAAAGCAACAAAGGCGCGCTTCGCGCCGAAAGGGCCCTGGTCTGACAGCAAACTCGGCCAAGAAATAGGCAATAGTTCTCGACTTGCGAGGCGAAAATTGAGCTTCGCAGACTTGCCGAAGAATCTTCTCCCATGCCCCATGCCTTGATCGTCGATGACGACGCCGATTCGGTCGAATCGCTGCGCCTGCTCATTGCCCACGAGCAGTTCACCGTCGCCACGGCGCGGACGCTGCGCGATGCGCGCCGACAGATCGCGCTGCAGCAGCCCGACATCGTGCTGCTCGACCTGCGCCTGCCCGACGGCAGCGGCATGGACCTGTTCGCCGACCCGCATCTGGTGGCGAATTCCGAAGTCGTGCTCGTCACCGGCCACGCCAGCCTCGAGACCTCGATCCAGGCGCTGCGCCTGGGCGCGGCCGACTACCTCATCAAGCCGATCAATTTCCGCCAGCTGCAGGGCGTGCTCTCGCGCATCATGAAGCCGGCGGTGCTGAAGGCCGAGGTCGAAGACCTGTCGGCCCAGGTGTCGCACCGCGGCCACTTCGGCCACCTCTGGGGCCAGGCGCCTTCCATGCTGCGCGTGTACGAGCAGATCTCGCGCGTGGCGGGCACGGGCGTCACGGTGTTCATCACCGGCGAAAGCGGCACCGGCAAGGAAGTGGTGGCGCAGACCGTGCACGACCTGTCGCGCCGACGCAAGCAGCCTTTCCTGGCCGTGAACTGCGGCGCGATCTCGCCCAACCTGATCGAAAGCGAGATCTTCGGCCACGAGAAAGGCAGCTTCACCGGGGCCGAGCGCCAGCACCAGGGCTTCTTCGAGCGCGCCAGCGGCGGCACGCTGTTCCTCGACGAGATCACCGAGATGCCGCTGGAGCTGCAGGTCAAGCTGCTGCGCGTGCTGGAAACCGGCCGCTTCATGCGCGTGGGCTCCACCGTCAACCAGGAAGCCGACGTGCGCGTGATCGCTGCGACCAACCGCCCGCCGGCCGAAGCGGTCGAGCACGGCCGGCTGCGCGAAGACCTGCTGTACCGGCTGAACGTCTTCCCCATCGACATGCCGCCGCTGCGCGACCGCCTGCAGGACGTGCCGCTGCTCGCCGAGCACTTCCTGCGGGCCATGGCCGCCACCGAAGGCAAGACCAAGCGCTTCAGTGAGCAGGCCTTGCAGCAAATGGGGCAGTACCGGTGGCCGGGCAACGTGCGCGAACTGCGCAATGCCGTGCAGCGCGCCTACGTGATGGCCGCCGACGACACCATCACCGACGCCTGGCTGCCCGGGGCGCCGGTGGCTGCGGCTCCGGCGGCCGCGGCCGCACCCGCGGCGCAGCCCGCCACGCCGCC
>JANOBX010000255.1:0-13146 GCA_031411875.1 Burkholderiales bacterium
TCAAGAACTCTCGCATAGACAGCCCAGGCTGGAACTGCACTCGGTTCATCGGCATGGCGCATCTCCTTGGTGGATGCGGCCATCCTCGCGCTTCACTGGCTCAAAGGATGAGCCTGCTGAACTTCATCGCTAATCAGGTCAACGCAAGTGAGGTCAATTGCTTCTCGGAAGGCGACACACCGATCACCGGGCCAAAGCGATTCGATGCAATCAGAACCTCGAGATACCTCGGCTCGTACTATTCGAAGCTCTGCAGCTGGATTGATTGTTGGCCAGGAGACTCAACACCTTCTACACAGTCTGAACCAAGACCCAGCCTAGTGCAACCGGCATTGCAGCACTGGATGCTTGGCAGCCGAGTCCAAGAATTAGCCGTTCATTTTGCGGGATATGAAATCAACGCAAAGACCGTAACGGGGCAGAAGGGGGAACTCCGGAAGTCTGTCAACATTGACGCAACTTGGGGCCCGATCTTCACTGTTCTGGTCAAATGCAACACTTTGTAACCCAAAGGACATTGGTTGGCTTTGGCCTGAGGCACGCTGATGGAACTCGCTCTTGACATCCTGCGTTTGGCTCTAGCAATCGAGCGCATGCTGAAGGACAAAACGTCACTCGTCGAGCGCGAGGCCGCGCCACTGGCCTTCGGCCTCACTAGTTCCACTCAAATGCTAGTTCTGGCGGCGCTGCAAAACGCTTCAAGAAGGACTTGGGACCGACAGGTTGGCCTCACCCCGAACAAGCTGAGCGCCGTCACTGGGTGTGGACGATCAACCATCGCAATGCAACTGCGGGTGCTGTTGAGAGGACAACTTGTTGAGTTGACAGGCCCTGAACCCCATGGGTATCCGAAGATCGATGGCCGAGAGCGTAGATATCAGCTAACGCCGCGGGGCGTCCTCGCGGCTGGCGCCGTACATGAACGTAGCAAGCGGCTTGGACAGTCGATGGTTGCGCATCTTTCTTCGAAGGAGGCAAAGAAGTGTTCCAAGTCATTGGCTGAAATGATTGAAATAATGTCTTCAAACGATTCCAAGGTAAGCCTCGAAGACCTTGCCCGGGCCACCTACGTCGCTAGGCTCGAGCGGCGACGAAGGAGGTCTCCCTGAGCTTGTTGAGCCAGTCTTGTTGCGACTCGCAACACCTCAGGGGCGATTCGGAGGCGCTACGGAATATTCACACGCTCTGGCTGAACCGTACGCAAACCCAACCCGTGACACGATACTTCATCTTCGCTCCCACTCCGCTGCGTGCGGCCGGGCTTTCCGGATCAGACTGGCGGCGTGGCGTCGCGAACGCTCTGAACATGCGGGATCAAGATCGCCTGCCGATCCCGAAGCGACCCCGAGTGATACCGAACCGGCTAAGCGCGATACCGATTGGCGGCCAAACATCGTTCGCGCCTTGAGTTTTTGTCCTGCCGCCCCCGCATCAGCGTGACAACCGTACCCGGTCACTGCTAATCTCTACGCCTATGGTCCCCCTCCTCATATCGACCTCGCCCCTGAAGCAATGCACTCCGGCCACCGCGGTCCTTGTGCTGCACCGCTTTGTCGGGGTGAGCGCGCGCATGACCTAGGGAAACTCTGCAAAACGGGCCCACGAATTGCATATCGTGAGGCCATGACCAACGCCTGCAGCACCGCCATGAAGCAACTCGGACTGGGCTTGAACCTCTCGACGAAGAAGACCCGCAAGGCGAGATTCTTGGACGAGATGGAGCGCGTGGTGCCTTGGGCAGCGTTGGTGCAAATCGTCGAGCCCCACTGCCCGCGAGCGAAGACGGGTCGGCCGCCGTTCCCGGTGGAGACGATGTTGCGCATCCACTATCTGCAGCAATGGTTCTGCCTGTCGGATCCTGCGATGGAAGAGGCGCTGCACGACACGCCGGTGTTCCGCGAGTTCGCCAAGATCGACCAGGGCGTGGCCCGACTGCCCGACGAGACCACGATCCTGCGCTTCCGCCACCTGCTGGAGCGGCACGACCTGGCGCCCGACATGCTGCGCCTGGTCAACGACATCCTGGTCGCCAAGGGACTGCTGCTGCGCACGGGCACGGTGGTGGATGCCACGCTAATCGCCGCGCCTAGCTCGACCAAGAACGCTGATGGCCAGCGCGACCCCGAGATGAAGCAGACCAAGAAGGGCAACCAGTGGTACTTCGGCATGAAGGCCCACATCGGCGTGGACGCGCAGTCGGGCCTGGTGCACACCGTGGCCGGCACAGCGGCCAACGTCAACGACCTGAACATGGCCGGCGCGCTGCTGCACGGCGACGAGGAGGCGGCCTTCGGTGACGCCGGCTACCAGGGCGTGCACAAGCGGTCCGAGGCCCAGGGCCCGACCTGGCACGTGGCCATGCGCCGGGGGCTGCGCCGTAAGCTTAACCCGTTCATCGAACCCGACTTCGTGGCCGAGCGGGTGGAAAAGATGAAGGCCGGCATCCGGGCCAAGGTCGAGCACCCGTTCCGCGTGATCAAGCGACAGTTCGGCTTCACCAAAGTGAGGTACCGCGGACTGGCAAAGAACACGGCGCAGCTTGTCACGCTGTTCGCGCTGAGCAACCTGTGGATGGCGCGCAGGCAGTTGATGGGAGCACAAGGATGAGTGCGCGCGCGAAGCTCGAAAGGGCCTCGCCGAGAGGCTCAGGACGCTGCATGACGTCGCAAAGGAGCCCCCTTCGACTTCAATTCGACGACCTACGTGCGGCATCGTCGTCCGGTCATCTCACATCGCGCTGCGCGCTGAGTTGCGCAGACCATCCCTAGTGACCTACTGAACCGGTCGCACGCGACCTTATCCTCACCGAAGCCCTGTCACCGCAGGGCTTCGTCGTTTCAGACGACGGGCCCTGCACCAGGAGCCTCGTCATGACATTCGAAGATTCCCAGGAGTCGGTTCAATTCCGCGACCCGCCGAGGTATCGTAAGCGTGGCCCCAAGGCCCCATTGACTGTTTGGACTCGGCGTGGCTCAGATGTCGAGCACATGCCGCAGCATGTGGAACGGCACGCGCCACTTGCCGCCGTCCCCTGTGCCGATGGTGGCTGTTTGCTGGTTGATCCGCACGACCACGCCGGTGATGCTTCTGCCTTCGCGGTCATGGAACGTCACGGTGTCGCCTTGCTGGAACTGGCGTGCCTTGGTCGTCGCAGCGACTGGCTCCGGTGGTGGCACGTACGGTGCCGGGTCGTCCTGCCGTTCGGCCTCGGTGTAGCCCTGCATCGACACGCAAGGGATCTTCCAGGTTCGTTTCGTTCCCCGCTCCAGTACGGTGGCCTGGGTTTCTTTGAAGGCGATGATCTTGCCGCTTCGCATCTGGCCGTCGCGGAAGTCGACGAAGCGAACGGCCTGGCCGAGATGCAATTCCGCGCGTGCCGCCAAGCCCCGACGGGGATCCGCCAGCATGTCTTCGATGATCGCCCTGAGCTGGTACAGCTGCAGGCTGCTGGCACCCTCCAGGGCTTCGATCATCCGCGGGTCGATGGCTTGCACGTTCACGCCTGGATCCTCTGGCGGGTGTGGGTCACCGCCCCGTGGTGCGCCGTCAGGCGGCCTTGGCACCCGCCGTCTGCCGCTGCACGGTCTGTCGCTGCGCCTGGCGTTCCCTCGTGATGTTCCACGGCAGCAATTCGTCGATGCGGTTGATGGGATGGTCTGCGATGCGGCCCAGCACTTCGCGAAGGTAGCCTTCCGGATCCAGGCCGTTGAGCTTGGCCGTCTCCACCAGACTGTAGATCGCTGCGGCGCGCTGCCCGCCCGCGTCCGACCCCATGAACAGGTAGTTGCCTCGCCCCAGCGCCACGCCGCGCAGGGCACGCTCGGCCGCGTTGTTGTCGATCTCGATGCGGCCGTCGTCGCAGTAACGTGTCAGCGCCTGCCAGCGCACCAGGCTGTAGCCGATCGCCTGTGCAAGCTCGGACTTGGCCGACACGCGTCCGACCAGGCTGCTCAGCCACGCGTGCATGTCCGCCAGCAGCGGGCCCGCCCGAGCCTGTCGCTGCGCCCGCCGGATGTCGGGTGGCTGGCCGCGGATGTCCTTCTCCACCGCATACAGCGCTGCAATGCGCCGCAGCGCCTGCGCCGCCAGGCTGTCCTCGGCCCTGCTCGCGCTCACGTACAGATCCCACCAGGGTCGTCGCGCGTGCGCCCAGCAAGCAGCCTCGGTCACGTTACCTGTGTCGTACAACCTGGTCCAGCCGCCGTAGGCATCCGCCTGCAAGATGCCGTTGAACGCCTTCAGATGCTTCTGGGGATGTTCACCCTTGCGATCAGGCGAGTATTGGTACCAGGCCGCTGGCGCATCCTTCGATCCGGCAGGCCGGTCGTCGCGCACGTAAACCCACAGCCGACCGGTCTTGGTACGCCCCAAGCCGGGGCTGAGCACGGGTACTGGCGTGTCGTCGGCATGCAGCTTGGCTGCAGCCAGCGTGTAGCGCCCGAGTGCGGCCACCAGCGGGTCCAGCAGTTGGTCGCCCTGGTCGACCGAGCCAGTCATGGTGGAGCGGTCGATCTCCACGCCGTCGCGGGCATAGATGCCCCTCTGGCGGTACAGGGGGATGTGATCGCAATACTTCGAGACCATCACGTGCGCCAGCAAGGCCGGCCCGGCCACGCCACGTGCAATCGGGCGGCTCGGTGCTGCGGCCTGGAAGATCGTCTGGCAGCTCACGCACGCCAGCTTGGGCCGCACATGGCGGATCACCTTGAAGTGCGCCGGCACGTATTCGAGTTGCTCGGAGACATCCTGGCCGATCTGGCGCAGCCGACCCCCGCAGGCGGTACAGCCACAGGGCTGGCCGGCGGTGTCATGGTGGGCGGACGTGGCTTCGGGCCGATGGACCTGGGCTTCGCGCGGCAAGTGGGCCGGCAGGCTGCGGTCGATGTCGGGCGTGTTGGCCGCCGTAGCCTTGAACGGTACAGCAGCTGCGGGCGAAGCTGGCACCGCAGCGCTGTCGATCAGGTTGATCTGCGCAGCGAGCTGTTCGCTGGAGGTACCGAACTCGGAGCGCACGCGTCGCAGCAGTTGCAGCTTCAGCTTGTCGACCATCAACTTGAGCAACGCCATCTCGGAGTCGCGGGCCTCGATGACGCGCAGCAGCGAGTCGATCGTGGGGGTCGGAGGGGTGGGCGTCGACACAGGAATGGAGTGTGCGAGATGACTACTACCATGACCATTGGTGCTGCCCCGCAGACGTCGTGATTACAACGTTATGCAGCCAGTTCCGGGCGCTGCGTTCTCACCGGCATGCGCCAGTCAATGCCCTCCAGCAGCATCGACAACTGCGCTGGCGTCAACGACACGCCGCCTGATGTGGCCTGCGGCCAGACGAAGCGTCCGCGCTCCAGTCGCTTGGCCAGCAGCATCAGGCCTTGGCCGTCGAACCACAGCACTTTGAGGATGTCGCCGCGCCGGCCGCGGAACACGAAGACGTGGCCCTTGAATGGGTTCTCGGCCAGCGCGGTCTGCACCAGCGCGGCCAGGCCGTCGAAGCCCTTGCGCATGTCGGTGCGGCCGGCAACGATCCACACCTGTGTGCCCGACGGGAGGCCGATCATGGGGTGCTGGCCAAGGCGCGCAGCACGGTGCGCAGGCTGGCTTCGTCAACCGCGCCGCGCAGGCGGACGCGCGCACCGTTGATCTCGATCTCGATGCTGCTTGCAGGTACTGGACGCGGTGGCGACGCAGAGGGCGCACGCACCACGCCAGCCGCACCATCGTCCCCCACGGTCACGGACACGGGCAACAACACCGGCGCCGCAGCGGTACCAACGGCTGGTTCCTGAGCCTGCAAATGCAGACGTCTCCAGTTGAACAGCAGGTTGGCATTGACGCCGGCTTCCTGCGCAATGGCTGACACCGATGCGCCAAGCACGAGGCTGCGCTCGACGAGTGCGCGCTTCATGACATCGGAATGCCGACGACGGGTATCTGGCCTATTCGTGACGCGCATGTCCATGTGTGCACCTATCGGGTTACGCGCACACATCCAAGCGTGGGTGCGTCACCCGATCGTGCGCAGCCCTTCATGGCTGCGCAATGGGGCCTTGAGGCCACGCTTACGCCCGCGAGCTGTGTTGAAGAACTGCTGCCGCACCGCTGGACGCCGTTGACCGCTGTGCACTGAGTCTGCTCCACGAAGTCAAGACGACTTCGCCGGACGCTTACGCTATGAGCAGTGACCACAGATGCTCAGCGGCACCTTCCTGGCTCAGGCCCTCCTGATAAGCGATGAAGTTCAGCAGGCTCACGCTTTGAGCTAGTGAGCCTGCTGAACTTCATCGCTTATCAGGACAGGCGTAGTACCACTACTCGCCTTTTTTTAGACTGACGAAAGGAGCGAGTAGCAGCGTCACTGCGCTGCATATCCCCGCGTAGACAACCGACGTCTTGGCCAGCGACCATCCGGCTGAAGGCAAGACGAAGGAGATCGATGACGCGAGCACCATCGCTACGATTCCGAGTCCTATCCCATTGGACTTAACGAGCCGGCTGCACGAATCGCATTTGAACTCTGGCTGAAGGCGTCACAGCGGACGCTTCGCTCCACAGTGCGGGCAATCCGGCATCACGGCGCCCCGTGGAAGGTACCAACGTCCGCCAAATTCTCACAGCCAATTCCATGCATGGGCTATTGCGAGGTATCCTAAGCAGCTCACGGAATTGCTTACCGCGAGTGTCCAGCTCGGGTGATCTCCCTCGCGGCTCAGCTTGCACCCTCCCGGCTGCGATTTACGAAGGGACTTGCAAACTTCGTAGCCTTTCACTCACCACACGGGCATTCCTTCTCGCAAATACACCGATCTTATCTCTGCGATCTGCTACCAGTGAAAAGTACCAGGCTGCTTCTGACCATCGACCTAAATCAAAGTATGCGTTTCCCAGGTTGTACTCAACGGATGCTCGGTCGCGCTGATCAGTTGCTTGAAGTAGCGCTCTGCGAAGAACTCTAACGGCCGACACTGGTCGCGCAAGGCGTTCGTAACAATTGGCAATCGCGATCAATGCCTGCGTATCAGTCTTGTCGTTAGCGAGAGCCCTCCGATAGGCCTTAACAGCTGCCCGATAATCGCCACGCATGAACTTTGCATTGCCGACACAGTACCATGCGTGGTTCCTGTCAGCGATGTACGGTGTCCGAATGCGTCCGGTAGAAGAATCCAGAAGTCCCGCCAAGGCTTTGCCGGGTTGACCCGAGCGCAGAAGCTTATGGATTTTGGTGAAGGGACATTCAACCATAGCTCAGCAATCAGGCTCAGGAGGCGAGTGCATTCCCCGGCACTCAGCAGCGCCGGGCTGTTCGCTACATATTTCGTTCAACAAGTCCCACAGAAACAGCGGTCCTATCCCGCGAGCGCCTCGCGCTCCCCGGGTACCACGTTGACCTTTGGTTCGTTTCGAGTGCTCCTCGGCATTCTCATGTCCCACGTTGCGTTCCCGCTCCCCGCTTTGTTGTCGGTGTAATGGTGGTGTTTGTTTGTTGGGATTTTTAGGTTTCTCGTATTTTTTCGGCAACAGACCATCAGGATCAGTGAAGCTGAGTGGATTCCCGAAAGCGTAAGAATAGGTATTGATCCCGCCTGCAAGCCCAGTCGGATCAGACTGGGTGTACCGTCCTTTGGACGAGTCATACATCCGATGAAAGTTGTACAGCAACCCAGACTCGGTGTCATGGTACTGGCCGGGCATCCGAAGGTTCAGCATGAACTCGCCAAAACCAACTGGATTGGTGACCGGTGCACTGTTGCCGAAAGGTTCTGCCAGCCAAGTCCACCGCTGCTGTCCCGCCCGGTCAATGACTGTACGAGGCGTGTTTAAGTGATCAGTGTAGATGTAGTAAATGGCTTCATTGCCACTCGATCCATCAATGACTGCCAGGGGGATACCCTGCAGCCATACGTACTCGCGAAGCGGCGACCCGCTCGACGTGTACTCGCCCAGCAGCAAGCCATCCTGGTCATACACGAAAACTACGGATTGCCTGACCACGGTGGTGGCAGGACAGGTCGCCGGGCCGACACAAGAGCCGCTGACCGGTACCGTCGCGACGCGTTGGCCGGCCACGTTGTAGACGTAGTCCGTCAGGAAGACATTCACTCCGTCAGGGCTTGAGTTCAATCTGCTCATGCGGCCTGGCAGGTTGTAGGTCGCCGTCCACCCTCGCTGAGCCTGTAGGTCACTGAACGTGTTGCCAGCAGCGTCATGCTGAAACGTCCTTGGGGGGCTGTCGAGTGACGTCAGGCGGTTGCTGTTGGAGGCCGTGGCATGGTTTCTTGTGCCTGTACCCACTGCCCCTGAAGTCGAGACACTTCGTCGGTTGCCGTTGTCGTCATACGCGATGGACCAGTTGTCAACACTCGTACCGATGGACGTCAGTCGGCCCAGTTCGTCATAGCCGAACGCCTGGTTCAGCGCCTGCACGGCCGGACTGGAGGCGCCGCTGAATGATTCCAAGTGGGTGTATGCGGTGATCCGGTCCTTGGCGTCGTAGTGAATGTCGCGAATGGCTCCGCTGAACGGGTACCGAATCATGCGTCCCCAGGAATCGAACTCCCGTTGATGTGGCAGAACACCTGATTGCAAGTGCCATTTCCACGATCTCAGGAGACCTTCACCCCCCGGTGAGGGCTCGAACACCGCTGCGCTGATGAGTGGAACCGACGGTGCGGCGCCGCCTGCCGTCAGACTCATCCCGACAGGCAAGCCTCCATTGCGCTGAATGCTGAGAACTCGCCCTGAAGGGTAGGTGACCGTGAGAACACGCCCGGCCTGGTCGTAAGAGTAGCCCGTTGTCAGGGATGCGGTGGCCGCTCCGACGCTGACCTGAGTCGTACTGGTCAATCGCCCCTTGGGGTCGTAGGCATAGGTCGCCGATCCCCCCGGATACTGCGTTGACGTCAGTCGCCCGATCCCATGACTGAAACCCTGCCCGGTTTGGTCATAGGTCCAGCTGTGCAGATGCGTAGGCTGCCCCGTTGCGGTGAACGCGAGTGACCTCAACCTGTTGCGAGAGTCGTACTCAAAGGTTTCCAGGACTCCTCGACTATCGAGCCGCGTTTGGATGTTTCCGGCCGCGTCGAAGGTATGTCCTGCCACCCCCGTGTCCGGACTGACGAGGCTCGTCATGCCGCCGAGCCCGTTCGTCGGATACTGGGTCACCAACGAGCGAGGATCTGTTACCCCGATGATTTGGTCGCGACCGTTGTACTGCAAACGCGTAGCCTTATTGCGAGCGTCGATCGTTTCGAAGTGACGGTTGAGCCGATCGTAGGAGTGGGTGGTGGTTACCTCACCAGTACCCGGTGCCTGGACAAAGCGCTTCAGGTTGCCTTGCGAGTCATAGTGAAGGCCCACCACAGGCGGAACTGAGACCGGCGCCGGCGGCAACTGCTGCGCCAGCGCAGACCCCGCTGTCACCAACGCCGCACCCACTCCGATCGCAGTGAACGTCCAGCGATCGAAAGCTTGAAAGTGCTTCATCGCGTTCACTCCCGACCTGTGATTTGCCGCACCCTGCCAAGGGTGTCAGTGCTGCGTTGAAGCTGTCTCCGTAGTGCGCCGCCTGGATCCGTAAACTGCTCCGAAACGCGATTACCCGCGCTGTCCAGCGTGTAAACCACGGTGTTGCCGACGTTGTCTGACACACTCGTCAACCGCTGTGCAGCGTCGTAGTCGTACTGGACCCAACTGGCGTCGGGGTTCGTCGTCCTCTTGAGATGGCCGGTGGACCAATACTCAAATGTCGTCACTTCATCAGCGACCGAAACACTGGTCAAGCGCTGTCGAGCGTCGTAGGTGTATCGGCTCACAACACCATTGGCGTCTTCGCTCTCAAGAAGTTGTCCGAGCTTGTCGTAAAGCCTGTATTGGATTGACTCTCCACCTGCCTGGACCACTCGCTTCAGATCTCCGGTAGAGGCACCCACCGCACTCGGGTCGGCGCCCGTGAACGCGGTCGCCATGTGGTATTCGTACGTAGTCACATCCTGAACGTCAAGACGTGGGCCGTCATGGGACAGCACTTGACCAAACTGGTCATACGTCCAGGTGTTCGTACGCGGCACGATGCCTTGCGCAAAAACCGCCGCAAAACCCAATCCGCCGCTTACATCTGTGGTCGCTTGCTCCACCTGCTTGCAAATGACAGCGATCGCGGTTCCGTCGGGCAGCACAGCCGCCGACGGAGCGCATGATGCAACGCTTCCTCCAGCAAACGGATCCGGCTGCCCGTTGTAAACAAGCGTCGTGATCCGACCGGGTTCGGCGATCCGGCTTGGAAGCCGGAGTGTGGGGTGCCTTTGGAAACTGACCTTTCGCTCGACGCCCTGAGGCGAATAAGTGCTGAGGTCCGCGGGACAGCTGGCGCTGCCTGAGCCTTCGAGCAGAACAGAGGGCATCCCCGTGCCCGAATCATTTTTGTAGCACTTCGTTCGGTAGTCGCTGCCGTTGTTGACCCCGGAATCGCTTTCGCGGGTCAGGTTTCCAAGAAGATCGTAAGACCGCGATACAGAGTGCACTCCATTCTGCAGATCCGGAGAGCTGCGACTGACGTAGGCCAGGCGCATTTGCTCGCTGGACCGCGTTGATCCGAAAGTCGTCGTCGCGCCCATCGGATGCTTCACAACGTTCTGCCCGTTCGAATAAGTGAACTCATGTCGGAAGACGTTGCCGGCGTGCCGCGAGGTGGTAACCCGCCCGTTGTTGTCGTACTCAAAAAAGGCGTAAGGAAGGCCTCGCTCATCGATCTTGGTGGAAAGGTTGAAAAACGCCCTATCCAGTCTACGAACATCGTTCCATGGGTGCGCCGCCCCACCCGATGCATTGGGCATCACCTGCCACACATCCAGGCCGGTGGACAACGTGGATGTGCCGGCGGTTCCGTCCCCGTAGTCGTGAAAACTGACAGGGGAAAGTGTCACTCCAGGCGCGTAGTCAAATTCGACCATTCGCCCATCAGGGAAGTTGACCGCGTTGAGGTATGTGCCGCGGATGTGACGGCCACTGTCTTCATATGTTCTATACCCAAGCACGATCGTCCGTCCGTCGGGCATGGCGACGGAATCGAGCCTGCCATTGGCATACGCAAAGCTGATGGTCTGACCAGTCGCAGTGGTGAGTTGTGTCGGGAACGACGTCAGTCCAGAGTAACCCAAGCTGAAACCGCCTCCTCGGAAGAACCTCAGCATTACGAGACGGCCACTGCTATCGAAGTCTTCCACATACCCGCTCCTAAAGTCGGTCCGCCGCCATGCCGCATTGGCGACTGCCTGTTGAGTCAGAGTCACCATCGAGTCAAAGCTCTTGAAAGTTCCGTCTGTTTGCCGCTGGAACTCCTCGGAGACACCATGGCCACGAATGGCGATGACTGCGGGCCTCGAATACGAAGACAAACGACTCAGGTTTAGACGACGATCTGCAGGCTCCAGGAACCAGCTTGGCTCACCGAGCATGGCGGCACCGGCAGAGTAATGCAGGTTGCCGTAGCGCAACTCGACTGGAATTCGGGCTGAGCCTGAGGGCAGAGTCCCAAGCAAAATGGTCTCTTCCTTGCACCCTGTTCCAGAGTTGGTCGGGTTACCGCACTTCGGCTGATCAGGACTCGATGGGTACTGGTCCGTCCCCTTGATGCAAGCGTCCGTACTCCACTGGTGCCATCCACCGGCCCGGTCGCAAACCCTGACCTCGGTAACAAACTGACGTTCAACCGTGTTGGAGTTTTCCCAAGTCCCGGTTGTTACACCGCAGGGCTTTCCATTTCCAGCGATGACATTGAGTTGATAAAACTCCAACATGCAAGCGAACTTTGAAGGGTTCGTGACCGATAGGCGGTATCCTCGGTTAATGCGTAGGTTAGTTGTGGTTTGCGTGATGTAGTTGGGTGCGCCGTCAACGAATCCGCACTGCCCGGTGTGGGAGGACGTCTCAGAACCGATCTCATTGCTCAACGCGAAATCACAGGCAGCTTTGACGTCATCGTAGATTTTGGGGGGGTAGTCCCGCCCCGTGAAACCCTTCATCGGCGGCTTTGTCATCAGTTGCGCAACCGATGGGCCAGCGATCAGCGACAACAAGATCCCGAGCACTGTCCACCGAGAAGCAGTGAAGTTGGTCGAAAGACTGCTTAGTGAAGCCATCACATCACCTGAGAAGACTGATCATCAAAATGGACGACGGAGAAGACGGCGCTGTTGTCGTGTGGCACCTCAGCCACGGCGACTCCGCGCACGACGGTCATTGGCTTGGTGGGCAAGGCCTATGGAAACAGCTAACGTTCCGACTGATCGCATGCTGAAGTGCTCTGGATCTGGTGTCAAGATCGCAGCGGTGGGCCCGCCATGGGAGGCCCCCCGATTGGGGTGGCAGCCTTCTGATTTCATCCAATGGACTTCAATCGAGCTCATACATCACCTGGTGTGGTCGTACGACAACGCGGTGAAGCCATCGGCTTTACGTGGCCGTCGTCCACAGACTGTCACTGGCGAAGCCTGCCGTCCTGCGGCCTTGCCAGACACTGAACGACATCGTACGGGTTGTGAGGTGCCGACCGCGGATGCCGTCTTCACAGACGAGCGAGGGCGTCTGCCTCGGTCTCGGAGTCCGGTACAGCTTCGGGTGGCGGTAATGGCCGGTTGACCCGACGGCGTACAAGCCGGCGCAGCACGCGGTAGCGACGAGCGAGCGCCCTTGGCATGGGGATCAGCCCGGCCATGAAGACTTCATGCAGAAACTGCTCAGCCACCGTGTGCAGCTCTGCTACGTCCTCCTGCGGTACGCCGTCACCGCCAGGCAGGCTGTTGATCATGGCCTGCAGCCATCTGCTGGGGTCATTCTCCCGCGCCTTCTGCATCTCCCCGGCAGACAGACACACCGACAAGCCCGACGCGGTGCCGTACCTTGCCATGAAGATCGCCTTCGGCCCGTCCCCGCCGTCGATGTGACGGTACGCGTACCAGTTCGAATCACTCCACCGAAGGTAGGCCATCGCTCTGCACCGTTTCCAAATTCATGGTTCCTGCCCGGCGCAACGCCGAGCTGTAAGCTCCAAACACTCCGACCCGCGTCAATGCGTATTCGGAGCCGCGCCCGGACCGGGTTGCGGCCCCGCGACGTCCGCCAGTCGAACCACCCTGCGTCCCGCAGCCGAGG
>JANOBX010000256.1:0-3116 GCA_031411875.1 Burkholderiales bacterium
GGCGGTGAACGTCACGCTCTGACTGGCCAGCACCCCAAATCTCGGGCTATAATCTTTGGCTGTATTCCCCGATAGCTCAGTCGGTAGAGCGCCGGACTGTTAATCCGTAGGTCCCTGGTTCGAGCCCAGGTCGGGGAGCCAAGTAAACAGAGAGTCAGCAGGTTAGCGCCTGCTGACTTTTTTGTTTTCTGGGGTTGGCTGGTGCCAGTCTGGTGCCAGTTTTGAGGCCGATGTACTGGCACCAGAGCAATCGACCCCAGCTGTTGTCTTGGCGCGTCGACCAAGCCCTTGCGGTTGATCTGAAGTTTCGGCGTTCGCTGCCATTAGCCGGCGAGAACTAGCCGGCTGCACCCAGCCTTGGGCTGTCAGCCAACCAGTCCCGACAATGGCGCTCATGCCCCCGGATCCGCCACCCTCCGAGGCGCCGCATGCACCCTCTGTCGCGGCCCCGACTTCGCCAAGCTGGGCCTACACCGCCGCCGTCCGTGAACTCTGCGAGTTCACTGCGAAGCGCGGCGACCTGGACCGGCGCTTCACGCCCGCCGCGACAACACTCGAGGGACTGGCGGGTCAGAGCACGGTCGCGCAGCGCCGTGGGCAGGAGTACGAGACCGAGATCGCGCTGGAGACCACCGTGGGCGCTCTGCGCGTTCGCGGCCGCGCCGACGGCTATGACCCGCGGCGCCGCTGCTTGGAGGAGATCAAGACCATCCGCGGACACCCGGACGACATTCCGGACAACCGCCGCCAGCTGCACTGGGCACAGTTGCAGACCTACGGCGCGCTGTTCTGCCGCAGCCGCAACCTGCCCGAGATCGCCCTGGCGCTCGTCTACTTCGATGTCGCGAGCCAGTCCGAGATCGAACTGCGTCAGGTCTTCGGCGCCGACGAGCTGGAGGAAGTCCTGGCGCAGCGCTGCGGGGCCTTCCTGACCTGGGCGCTGCAGGAAGCAGCGCACCGTGCTGCTCGTGATGCGGCGCTGACGAGCCTGTCGTTTCCGGAAGACACATTCCGCGCCGGACAGCGCGAACTGGCCGAAGCGGTCTACCGCACCGCCGTCCGCGGCGGCCGCCTGCTGGCCCAGGCACCGACCGGGATCGGCAAGACGGTGGGCGCGCTGTTCCCGATGCTTCGGGCCGTGCCGGCACAAGGCATCGACAAGCTGGCCTACTTGACCTGCAAGGGCACGGGGCGCATCACGGCCCTGGAGGCGCTCGGCAAGCTGCGCTCTGGGGTTGCGGGCCGGTCATTGCGCGTGCTGACGCTGGTGTCTAAGGACGAGGCCTGCGGGCACCCGGACAAGGCTTGCCATGGCGACGCCTGTCCGCTCGCCCGCGGCTTCTATGACCGCCTGCCCGCCGCCCGCGAGGAGGCAGTCGCGCTGGGCTGGCTGGATGCCGAGGCACAGCGCCAGGTCGCGCTGCGCCACGGCATCTGCCCCTACTACCTGGGCCAGGAACTGGTGCGCTGGGCCGACGTGCTGGTGGGCGATGTGAACCACCTGTTCGACAGCAACGGCCTGCTCTGGGGCCTGGCGCAGGCCCTGGAGTGGCGACTCGCCGTGCTGGTCGACGAGGCGCACAACCTGGTCGAGCGCGCGCGTCGCATGTACAGCGCCGAGCTGCGCATCGGCCAGATCCGCGCGGCGGCGCAGACCGCACCCGGCGCCGTGAAGGCCAGCCTCGATGCGCTGGTGCAGGCGGCGGAGGAACTGGTCGCCGACACGGCCGCACCCTACGAGGTGCTGGCCACCGTGCCGGATGCTTTCGTGCAGGCCCTGCAGGCGTCGGCAGGCGCCTTGTCGGAGCACTTCAACCAGCACCCGTTGAACGTCGGCTCCCTGCTGAACTTCCACTTCGAGCTGCGGCGCTTCCAGAAGCTGGTCGAGGCCTTGAGCGACCACTCGCTGTTCGACGTGCAGACCTTCCTGGGCGCGGGTGTCGACCTCGCTGCGGGCGACGCGGCGACGCAGGAGGCACGCGACGCTGCGCTCTGCGTGCGCAACGTCGCGCCAGCGTGCTTCCTGCGCCCGCGCCTGCAGACCCTGCAGAGCATCACGCTGTTCTCGGCAACCTTGTCGCCGCCGGACTACGCGATCCGCCTGCTGGGCCTGCCCGAGGACACGGCCTGGATCGACGTCCCGCCGGCCTTCCCCGCCGAGCACCTGACCGTGCGCGTGGCCCACGCGATCTCGACGCGCTACGCGCACCGGGATCGTTCGCTGCAGCGACTGGTGGCGGTCATCGCACAGCAGTTCGACGAGCACCCGGGCAACTACCTCGCGTTCTTCAGCAGCTTCGCGTACCTGAAGTCGGCCGCCGCCTTGCTGGCCGAACGCCGTCCGGACATCCCGCAATGGCGACAGGAGCCGCGCATGGCCACCGAGGCACGGGCGGACTTCCTGGCGAGATTCAGGCCCGGCGGCCAGGGCGTGGGTTTTGCGGTCTTGGGCGGCGTCTTCGCCGAGGGCGTGGACCTGCCGGGCTCGATGCTGATCGGTGCCTTCATCGCCACCCTGGGCCTGCCACCCGTCTCGGTTGCGCAGGACCACATCCAGGCGCGGCTGGACAAGCTCTTCGGGGCAGGCCATGGCTACGCCGACCTGGTGCCGGCGATGCAGCGGGTAGTTCAGGCGGCCGGTCGTGTCCTCAGAACACCTGAAGACCGGGGTTGGCTCTGGCTGCTGGATGATCGCTACGGGCGAGCTGAGGTCGTCGAGCTGCTGCCCCCGTGGTGGCAACTGGCTGCGTCACACCTGCCTAGCGCCTCGCAGCCATGACGATCGAGCGCTGGCTTCGCGTCAGTGTCCGACCTGGACGAGCCGTTCCAGCAAGGTGGTGGCCCACGGCGGAAGGACATCGCCGAACGCCTCGCTGCGCTCGAACTCGTCCTCGCCGATCACGGCGCTGTGCCTGAGCTGCCCACTGCCATCGACTGTGAGCGTCAGCCAGCCGGCCTCGGCCGCCTCCCACTCGACGCGAATCGATCCGTCGGCATCGATCTGGATCGTCGGCGGCCGATGGCGGGACGTCAGGCTGAAAAGGCGCTCGGTCTCCGCCAGGGTGGACGGCGTCGGCCAGGCCCAGCCGCGGGACTCGACCAGGGGCTTTACCTCG
>JANOBX010000257.1:0-4224 GCA_031411875.1 Burkholderiales bacterium
CATGCCGCCGCAGTACTCGGCGATCAGCTCGTTGACGGTGATGCCCGCCGGCGCCAGATGAACGCCCGGCTTCACCACCCGTCCGCTGACCGAGAACGAGCGCAATCCCTTGCGACCGTTGCGCCCCTGACCCGCGAACCACTGCGCGCCGTTGTCGACGATATCGCGGACCCAGTACAACGTCTCCATGTTGTGCTCGAGCGTGGGACGACCGAACAGCCCGACCTGCGCGACATACGGCGGACGCAGCCGCGGAATGCCGCGCTTGCCCTCGATCGACTCGATCATGGCCGACTCTTCGCCGCAGATGTAGGCGCCGGCGCCGCGCCGCAGCTCGATGGTGGGCATGCCCGGCCAGGGCGGGCGCGCCCGCAGCTTGTCGATCTCGGCCTGCAGCATGGTCCGGCAGCCGTGGTATTCGTCGCGCAGGTAAAGGTAGATGCCGGCGATGCCCACGGCCCACGCGGCGATCAGCATGCCTTCGAGGAAACGGTGCGGGTCGCGTTCGAGATAGAAGCGGTCCTTGAAGGTGCCAGGCTCGCCTTCGTCGATGTTCACCGCCATCAGTCGCGGCGCCGCTTCGTTGCGCACGATGCGCCACTTGCGTCCGGTGGGGAAGCCCGCACCACCCAGTCCGCGCAAGCCCGAGGCCTCGAGCTCCTTGAGGATGTCGTCGATGTCGAGCTCGCCGGCGATGCAGGTCTTCAGCAGCGCGTAGCCGCCTTCTTCCAGGTAGGCGTCGAGGTCGACATGGCCTTCGGCCCGGTGCGTGGTCTGGCCCGCCTGCACGGCGGCCTGCACTGAAGCGGTGGTGGCCGCGGCCAGCGGGAACTGGCCCACGGCCACGGCCGGTGCCTGCTCGCAGCGGCCGATGCAGGGCGCTGGAATCACGCGCACCGCGCGTCCCAGGATGGCCGGCAGGCGGGCCAGCAGGTCTTGGGCGCCGGCCATCTCGCAGGACAAGCCATCGCATACCCGCACGGTCAGCGCGGCCGGCGCGGCCTCGCCTTCCTTGACGACGTCGAAGTGGTGATAGAAGGTCGCCACCTCGTAGACCTCGGTCTGCGCCAGGTCCATCTCGCGGGCCAGAGCCGCCAGGTGCCGGGCGCTGAGGTGCCCGAAGTGGTCCTGCAGCTTGTGCAGGTGTTCGATCAGCAGGTCGCGCGAACGCGCCGACGTGCCCAGCAACTGCTGCACCTCGGTCAACGCCTGTGGGTCGACGATGCGGCCCTTGGGGGCGGCGCGCTTGCGTTGGCGCGCGTCGGGGGCCGCGACGATCGGAATGGTTCGATGGCTCATGGAGGAGGCTGGTTCGGGCAGATGGAAGCCGGGGTCAGATCGCACCTTCGGCGCGCAGGGCCAGAATTTCCGAAGGTGCAAAGCCCAGCTGGGCCAGGACTTCGTCGGTGTGTTCGCCAAGCAGGGGCGAACGCGTCACTTCGGTGGGGCTGTCGGACAGCTTGATAGGGTTGCCGACGGTGAGGTACTTGCCGCGCTCAGGGTGGTCGACCTCGACCACGGTGCCGCTGGCGCGCAAGGAAGGTTCGTCCGCGATCTCTTTCATCGACAAGATCGGCCCGCAGGGAATGTCGAACTCGTTGAGGATGTCCATGGCCTCGAACTTGTCCTTGCTCATGGTCCACTGCTCGATGCGCTTGAAGATCGGCTTCAGGTGCAGCAGCCGGGCCTGCGGCGAGGCGAAGGCCTCGTCGTCGATCCAGTCTGGTTCGCCGATCACGCGGCAGATGGCCGGCCAGACGGCCGCCTGGGCGACGAAGTAGATGTAGGCGTTGGGGTTGGTCTCCCAGCCCTTGCACTTCAGGATGGCGCCCGGCTGCCCGCCGCCCGAGGCATTGCCGGCGCGCGGCACCGATTCGCCGAACTTGCCGTCCGGGTACTGCGGGTACTCGTGCAGGGTGTGCGTGCGTTCCAGCCGCTGCTGGTCGCGCAGCTTCACGCGGCACAGGTTGAGCACCGCGTCCTGCATCGGTGCCAGCACCTGCTGGCCGCGGCCGCTGCTCTGGCGCTGGTAGAGCGCCGCGACGATGCCCAGCGCCAGGTGCAGCCCGGTGCCGCTGTCGCCGATCTGCGCGCCGCTGATCAGGGGCATGCCGTCGACTTCTCCGGTGGTGGAGGCTGCACCTCCGGCACATTGCGCCACGTTCTCGTAGACCTTGCAGTCCTGGTACGGTCCGGGCCCGAAGCCCTTCACCGAGGCCACCACCATGCGCGGGTTGAGTGCCTGGATGTGGTCCCAGGTGATGCCCATGCGCTCCAGCGCGCCGGGCGCGAAGTTCTCGACCATCACGTCGCAAGTCTTGATCAGGCGGTCAAGCACCGCCATGCCGCCGCGGCTCTTGGTGTTGATCGTGACCGAGCGCTTGTTGTGGTTGAGCATCGTGAAGTAGAGGCTGTCCACCCCGGGGATGTCGCGCAGCTGCTTGCGCGTGGCGTCGCCCTCGCCGGGGCGTTCGACCTTGATCACGTCGGCGCCCAGCCAGGCCAGCAACTGGGTGCAGGTGGGCCCGGACTGCACATGCGTGAAGTCGAGAATGCGAACGCCGGCGAGTGCTTTGCCCATGTTGGAGATCCTGGAAGTCTGGTTTGCGCCGCCACGACCCGTGGCAACGCGGCGCAGGATAGCTTCAGGGGTGGCGGTGTCCTCGTGGGCTCAGACGAAAAAACGGCGCCCACCGGGCGCCGTTCTCGAGGTCCGGGGTCCGGTGGGCCGGCGCAGGATCAGACGGCCTTCACCTCGTGCATCGCAGCGATTTCCTGGGCCGAGTAGCCCAGCTCGGCCAGCACTGCGTCGGTGTGCTCGCCCAGCAGCGGCGAAGCCGTGACTTCAGGCTTCATGCCCGAGAACTTGATCGGGCTGCCGACCGTGAAGTAGCTGCCGCGCACCTTGTGCGGCACTTCGACGATGGAGCCGCTGGCACGCAGCGACTTGTCGTGCAGCAGTTCCTTCATCGACAGCACCGGCGCGCACGGGATGTCGTGCTTGCGGAAGATGTCCACCGCCTCGAACTTGGTCTTGTCCTTGATGAAGTCTTCGATGGTGGCGAAGATCTCCATGATGTGCGGCTGGCGAGCCTGGGCGGTGGTGTAGGCCGGGTCGGTCTTCCATTCCGGCTTGCCCAGCGCGTCGCAGATGGGTTCCCAGGCGTGGCCCTGCACCGTGAAGTAGATGTACGCATTGGGGTCGGTTTCCCAGCCCTTGCATTTCAGGATCCAGCCCGGCTGGCCGCCGCCGCCGGCGTTCGCGCCGCGCGGCACCACGCCGTCCTTGAAGGCTTCCATCTCGTGCGGGTACTGCGGGTACTCTTCGAGGTAGCCCACCTTGTCCAGGCGCAGCTGGTCGCGCATCTTCACGCGGCACAGGTTCAGCACCGAGTCCTGCATCGACACCGCCACCTTCTGGCCCTTGCCGGTGGCCTGCTTGCCGATGTAGGCGGTGAGGATGCCGATGGCCAGGTGCATGCCGGTGTTCGAGTCGCCCAGGGCAGCCGAAGAGATGGTCGGGCCGGAGTTTTCGCCCTTGTAGTAGCCGGTGGTCGAGGCTGCACCGCCCGCGCACTGCGCCACGTTTTCGTAGACCTTCAGGTCTTCGTAATGGTGGCCGTCGCTGAAGCCCTTCACGGACGCCAGGATCATGCCGGGGTTGAGCTTCTGGATGTGTTCCCAGGTGAAGCCCATGCGGTCGAGCGCGCCGGGGCCGAAGTTCTCGACCATGACGTCGGACTCCTTGATCAGCTTTTCGAGCACGGCCTTGCCTTCGGCCTTCTTCGTGTCCAATGTCAGCGAGCGCTTGTTGCTGTTGAGCATGGTGAAGTACAGCGCGTCGGCGCCAGGGATGTCACGCAGCTGGCTGCGGGTGACGTCGCCAGAACCGGGGCGTTCCACCTTGATCACGTCGGCGCCGAACCAGGCCAGCAGCTGGGTGCAGGCAGGACCGGCCTGCACGTGCGTGAAGTCGATGATCTTGATGCCCTTGAGGGGGAGGTTGTCGGACATGGTGATGCTCCTTGCTTGGTGAGTGCCGTAAATGAGTGCCGTAGCGGCGGTTACTTCTTGGCGGCGGCTGCCGGGTTCAGGCTGGTGATGCGGCCGCTCTCGGTGCCCGCGGTCTCGTCGATGATCGCGTTGATCAGCGTTGGCGACAGCGCCTTCGGCTTCAGTGGCATGGAAGTCGAGACCATCTGCCGCTACAACCTGCCCGTGTGC
>JANOBX010000258.1:0-19685 GCA_031411875.1 Burkholderiales bacterium
CTGCTGATGCGGCTGCAGCAGGCGGTGCAGCCGCTGGGCCACCAGGTGCAGCTGGCCGCACAGGCCCACGACGGCCCGGCCTTCCTGCTGCGCGACGTGGCCGCGCGCCAGCAACCCAGCGCCGCGCCGCTGCGCCTGCTGCTGGCCGCCAGCGGCCCCGACCGTCTGCGCGTCACCCTGCTCAAGCGCCGCGGCCCGCCGCTGGCGCAGCCGCTGGACCTGGCCTTGCCGCCGGTGCTGTCGGCCGCCGGCCTGGCGCGTGCAATGGCCGGCCGGGCCGTGCCTGCACCCACGCTGCCGCCGCCTGCTGCGGCCCGGTCGGCCACGGCCTTGCCGGCGGTGTCGTCGACCCACGGGTCGGTGCCCTGACGGCGCGCCCCGTGCTGCTGCGCCCGCCCTTGCGTCATTTCCTGCGCCCCCACCCCCGCCATGCTGTGGTTCGCCCTGCACCTGCCCCTGCTGTCGCTGGAGGCCTTCTGCGCCACGCTGGCGCCTGAAGCACAGCAGCGCCCCATCGCGCTGCTGAACGGGCACGCCATCAGCGCCGTCAACGCCGCCGCCGCGCAGTGCAGCATCCGACCGGGCTGCAAGCGCGCCACGGCGCTGGCCTTGTCGTCGCAGCTGCTGCTGGCCGAAGCCGACGCCGGGCGCGACGCCGCCGCGCTGCTGGCGGTGGCCCATGCAGCGCTGGCCTTCACGCCGTCGGTCTGCCTGCACGACGAGCAGACCGTGCTGCTGGACGTGCACGCCAGCCTGCGCCTGTTCGGCGGCGCGGCGGCGCTGCTGATGCGGCTGCAGCAGGCGGTGCAGCCGCTGGGCCACCAGGTGCAGCTGGCCGCGGCACCCACGGCGCTGGGCGCGGCCCTGCTGGGGCGCTGGCACCCGCCGGCGGTGCGCGGTGGCCAGGTGCTGGGGCCCCAGGCCACGCAGCGGCCGGCCATGCAGCAGCTGCTGCAGGCCGCGCCGGTGCAGCTGCTGGGCCCTGGCCGCGAACACTGGGAAGCGCTGCAGGGCATGGGCCTGCAGACCCTGGCCGACCTGCGCGCGCTGCCGCGCACCGGCCTGGCGCGGCGCTTCGGCGAAAGCCTGCTCGACGAACTCGATCGCGCCTGGGGCGACAGCCCCGACCCGCGCGTATGGCTGCAGCTGCCCGAGCGTTTCGAGACGCGGCTGGAACTCTATGCACGCGCCGACACCACCGACCAGGTGCTGCACGGTGCCGCCGTGCTGCTGGCCCGGCTGGTGGCCTGGGCGCAGGCGCGGCAGTCGCGCGTGGCCGCGTTCACGCTGTGCATGCACCACGACCGCCGCCACCGCGACAGCGCGCCCCCGGCCACCGAACTGCACGTCGCCCTGGCCGAACCCGCGCTGGACCCGGCCCATCTGCAAAGCCTGCTGCGCGAACGCCTGGGCCAGTTGCAGATGGCCGCGCCCACACTGGAACTGCGCCTGCACTGCCAGCACCTGGTGCAGGCCAGCGCGCCGAACGGTGAACTCTTCCCCAGCCGCGCCGGTGCCGCCGAAGGCCTGACGCGCCTGATCGAACGCCTGCGCGCACGCCTGGGCGACGCCCAGGTGCTGGGCCTGCAGGCCGTGGCCGACCACCGCCCCGAACACGCCAGCCGGGCGCTGCCGGTGCAGGGCCTGGCGGCGGTGCCGGCAGGCGCTGCTGCGGCGTCCAGGTTCCACACCACCCCCGGCCCCCTGGTGCCGCTGCCGCTGCACCGCCCGGCCTGGCTGATGCCCGAACCGCTGCCGCTGGCCGAACGCGACGCGCTGCCTTTGCTCGAAGGCCGCCCGCTGCAACTGCTGAGCGGCCCGGAACGCATCGAGACTGGCTGGTGGGACGGCCATTCCGTGGCGCGCGACTATTTCATCGCCCAGGCCCACGACGGCTCGCTGGTGTGGGTGTGGCGCGGCCGGCTGCCGGCCGCGCAGGGCGAGGTGAACTGGTTCCTGCAGGGGCGGTTTGCGTAGCGCGCGGGTGCGGCCCGGGCGTCCTGGAAAAGGGTCGGAACCCGCCCCGTCACGTGGTGGGTGCTGTCACGCGGATGTCATCTGCCCTGGGCAACGTGGTGGGTTTTGTAAAACCAGCGCGAGCATTGCCATGGCCAAGGACTTCTCGACCATGGAGGACAGCAACCGGTCCTCCAATCCCGGCATCCATGTGGTGTCCGACCCCGCGCGCCGCACGCTGCTGCGCGGCGGCCTGGGCGGCGCGGTCAGCAGCCTGCTGGCGCCCCTGGCCGGCATCTCGGCGCTGAGCGGGTGTGCCAGCACCGGCAGCCCGGCCGCCAGCGGCCCGCTGCTCGGCTTTCGCAGCGTGCCCGTGAGCACTGCCGACGCCGTCAGCGTGCCGCCGGGCTACAGCGTGCAGGTCATCGCGCCCTGGGGCGACCCGGCCGGGCTGTCGGGCGAAAACGCGGCTTTCAAGTGGGACGCCAGCAACAGCGCCGCCGAACAGGAAACGCAGATCGGCATGCACCACGACGGAATCCATTACTACGCGCAGGACGGCAGCCAGTCGGGCCTGCTGGTGATGAACCACGAATACACCGACGACGGCCTGCTGCACACCGACGGCATGCAGACCTGGACCGCCGCCAAGGTGCGCAAGGCCCAGGCGGCCATGGGCGTGACGGTGCTCGAAGTGGCGCGGCAGGCCGACCGCTGGCAGGTGGTGCGCCCCAGCCCGTGGGCGCGGCGCATCACCGCCAACACCCCCATGGCCCTGGGCGGCCCGGCCGCCGGCCACCCCCTGATGCGCACCGCCGCCGACCCGGCCGGCCGCCGCGTGCTGGGCACGCTGAACAACTGCGGCAGCGGCCGCACACCCTGGGGCACCTACCTCACCTGCGAAGAAAACTTCATGATGTATTTCCGCGGGCCCAGCCAGCCCGGCGAGCATGACTCGCGCTGGGGCCTGCGCCCGGGCGAACCCGCTGGCTACCGCTGGGCAGAGTTCGACGAACGCTTCGATGCCACCAAGCACCCCAACGAACCCAACCGCTTCGGCTGGGTGGTGGAAATCGACCCGAACAACCCCAGCAGCACGCCCGTCAAACGCACCGCGCTGGGCCGCGCCGCGCACGAAGGCGCCACCATCGCCACCACGCGCGATGGCCGGGCCGTGGCCTACATGGGTGAAGACGCGCGCTTCGAATACATCTACAAATTCGTCAGCCGCGACCGCATCAAGCACGGCGGCTTTGCGCAAAACGCCGAACTGCTGGACCACGGCACGCTCTACGTGGCGCGCTTCGAACGCGACGGCCGCGGCCGCTGGCTGCCGCTGGTGCATGGCAACGGCTTTCTGATTGCCGCCAACGGCTTCGCCGACCAGGGCGAGGTGCTGATCAAGGCGCGCCAGGCCAGCGACGCGCTGGGCGGCACGCCCATGGACCGGCCGGAGTGGATCGACATCGACAAGCAAGGCTGGGTCTACTGCACGCTGACGAACAACAGCAGCCGCGAGACCGCCAGCCAGGTGGCCACCGACGCCGCCAACCCGCGTGCCAACAACACCATGGGCCACATCATCCGCTGGAAGGAAGACGGCGATTTCGATGGCACGACCTTCCAGTGGAACCACTTCGTGCTGGCCGGCGACCCCCAGCAGGCCCGTGCCGAGGCCCAGGGCAATGTCCAGGGCGACGCCTTCGCCTGCCCCGACGGCCTGTGGACCGACGCCCGCGGCGTGCTGTGGATTCAGTGCGACATGAGCACGGCCAACATGGGCCGCGGCGACCTGGCCAACCTGGGCCACAACGCGATGCTGGCAGCCGACCCGCGCACCGGCGAGATCCGCCGCTTCATGGTCGGGCCGGCGGGTTGCGAGATCACCGGCGCGACGGCCACGCCCGACGGCCGCACGATGTTCATCAATATTCAGCACCCGGGCGAAAGCCCCAGCGAGCGCAGCGACCCGGGCACCCCGCGACGCGTCAGCAACTGGCCCGACTTCCGCCCCGACGGCCGGCCGCGCTCGGCCACGGCGGTCATCCGCAAGGACGACGGGGGCGTGATCGGGACCTGAAGCCCGCGGCTGCGCGAGTTCGCCTGCGCCGACCCACAGAAATCGCCGGCCGGATCAAGGCGACGAGATCAGAAAGCGCCCGCCGGGCCATGACCTCGCAGGTCGTTGCAGCCTGTCGGCGGCGGGCCAACACTGCCGGGCATCGTCAATCACAGGAGACGCCATGGCCTGGCTGAAACCCGTTCTATGGCTGATCGCACTGCCCTTCGGCGGCTTCTCGCTGTGGGTGATGGGGCAGGTGGGCTACCTCGGCATCTGGCAGGGAGGCCTGGCCAACCTGGGCAGCCTGCAGATCACGCTGGACCTCGTCGTCGCCTGCTGTTTGCTGACGGGCTACCTCGCCCGCGACTGCCGCGCCCAAGGCAGGGCCTGGTGGCCCTGGGCGTTGCTGACGCTGGTGGCCGGGTCTTTCGGCCCGCTGGCCTACCTGCTGTGGCCGCGGCGATGAACCGCGGCTGGCTGATCAGCGCCGCCTTGCTGGCGCTGGCTGCGGTGCACCTGTTGCCCTTGCTGGGCGTATTGGGCACGCATCGACTGCAGCAGCTGTACGGCCTGCACATCGACGAGCCGAACCTGCTGCTGCTGATGCGCCACCGCGCGCTGCTGTTCGGCCTGCTGGGCGCCTTGTTGGCAGCGGCCGCGTTCACGCCGACCCTGCAGGGCGTGGCGCTGCTGGGCGCCTGGGGCTCGGTGCTGGGCTTCGTGCTGCTGGCGCCCGCGGGGCTGCTTCCGGCGCTGCACCGGGTTTGGTGGATCGACGTGGCGCTGCTGCCCTTGCTGGCCCTGGCCACCTGGGCCTGGTGGGGCCGGAATGGCGGGAGATAGTGGTTCCGGTTGCCGTGCGGATTCGCGCTTTCAAATCACAGGTGCAGCGCCAGCACCCGAGCCACATGCAGTGCCTCGCGCTGCGCGCCGTCGGCAATCTGGTGCCGGCAGCTGGTGCCGTCGGCCACGATGAGCGCGTCGGGCCGCGCGCGCACTGCCGGCAGCAGGCTCAGTTCGGCCATCTGCATCGACACGTCATGGTGCGCCGCCTCGTAGCCAAAGGCCCCGGCCATGCCGCAGCAGGAGCTTTCGATCAGCCCGACCTCGGCCCCGGGAATGAGCTTCAGCACCTCCAGCACGGGCGGCATTGCGCCGAAGGCTTTCTGGTGGCAGTGGCCGTGCACCAGCAGCGGTTGCCTGGCAGCACGCAGTGCCAGCTTCAGCCGGCCGGCGCGGTGTTCGCGGGCCAGCAATTCCTCGAACAGCAACGCCTGGGTGGCCAGGCGCTGCGCGGGTTCGCCCAGGCCCATCACCAGCAGTTCGTCGCGCAGGCTCAGCAGGCACGAAGGTTCCAGGCCGACGACGGCAATGCCGGCATCGACGAAGGGCGTGAAGGTCTGCAGCAATGCTTGAGCGCGCGCCTTGGCCTCGTCGGCCAGGCCTGCGGCCAGCAGGGTGCGCCCGCAGCAGGGTGCACGGCCGTCGGCTTGCGTGGCCACGTGCACGGCATAACCCCCTGCCTGCAGCACACGCACCGCGTCGGCGGCATTCTCGGTCTCGAAGAAGCCGTTGAAGGTGTCGACGAAGAGCACGACACCTTTGCCGTGCTTCGCCGCGGCCAGCACCTCGTCCCGTGTTGCCAGGCCCAGCGTGGGCGCGGTGGCGGCGAAGGTGTCGCTGCGAAAGCGCGGCAGCGAACGCCGCGCCGACAGGCCCAGCCAGCGCTCGCTCAGCGCCTTGGCGCCCGGCAGCGTGTCGCGCAGGTTGAAGAGCCAGGGCATGCGGCTGGCCAGCGGGGCCAGTTCCGGCAGGCGGGCGATGAGACGGTCTTTCAGCGAGATGCCGCGTTCACGGGCCCGCAGCGCCGTGTGCTCGAGCTTCATCTTCGCCATGTCCACGCCGGTGGGGCAGTCGCGCTTGCAGCCCTTGCAGCCCACGCACAGGTCCAGCGCCTCGGCCACGGCGTCGGAACCCAGGCCGCCTTCGATCTGGCCTGACAGGGCCAGCCGCAGCGTGTTGGCCCGGCCGCGCGTGAGGTGCTGTTCGTCGCGCGTGACGCGGTAGCTGGGGCACATGGTGCCGGCGTCGAACTTGCGGCAGTGACCGTTGTTGTTGCACATCTCCACGGCCTTGGCCAGGCCGCCTGTGCTGTCGCCGCCGGTGCCGGGTGAGGTGGTCTCTTCGGTCACCGGTTCGTTCTGAACGTTCCAGGCCGACCAGTCGAAGACGGGCTTGAGCGTGATGGTCTTGTAGCCTGGGGCGAAGCGGAAGAGGGCGGCATCGTCCATCTTCGGCGGGTCGATGATCTTGCCGGGGTTGAGCAGGTTCGCAGGGTCGAGGTGTTGCTTGATGGCGCGAAAGGCTTCGTTGATCTTCGGCCCGAACTGCCATTCGATCCATTCGCCGCGGCACAGGCCGTCGCCGTGTTCGCCGCTGTAGGCGCCCTTGTACTGGCGCACCAGAACGCTGGCTTCTTCGGCGATGGCGCGCATCTTGTGCGCGCCGCCATTCGGCCCGCCTTGGCGCATGTCCAGAATGGGCCGCACATGCAGCGTGCCCACCGACGCGTGCGCGTACCAGGTGCCGCGGCTGCCGTGCTTGCGGAACACCTGGGTCAGGCCTTCGGTGTATTCGGCCAGGTGTTCCAGCGGCACGGCGCAGTCTTCGATGAAGCTCACCGGCTTGCCGTCGCCCTTCAGGCTCATCATGATGTTCAGCCCGGCCTTGCGCACTTCCCACAGCGCCTTCTGCGGCATTTCGGCTTCCATGCGCACGACGCTGCCGGGCAGGCCCAGGTCGCCCATCAGTTCGACCAGGCCGTCGAGCTGCCGCACCAGGGTGGCTTGGTCGGCACCGCTGAATTCCACCAGCAGGATGGCGTCTGGCGCGCCCATCAAGGCCGTTTCGATGACAGGTCGGAAAGCCGGGTTGGCCCGGCTCAGCTCGATCATCGTGCGGTCCACCAGTTCCACCGCGCTGGGCCCAAGCTTCACGATGTGCTGGGCCGAGTCCATGGCCTTGTAGAAGCTCTCGAAGTTCACCACGCCCAGCACCTTGGCGCGGGGCAGGGTGCTCAGCTTCAGCGTCAGCGTCTTCGTCACGGCCAGCGTGCCTTCCGAGCCCACCAGCAGGTGCGCCAGGTTCACGCTGCCGTCGCCGGTGTAGGGCTTTTCGCTGCGCGGCTCGAAGATGTCGAGGTTGTAGCCGCCCACGCGGCGCAGCACGGTGGGCCAGCGCGCGTGGATCTCTTCACGGTGACTTGCCGCCAGCTGGCGCACGAAGTCGGCGATCTGTGTTTCACGCGTGCCGAGAGTGGCGACAGGCCCGAAGTCGGCCAGCGTGCCATCGGCCAGCCAGACCTTCATGCCCGCGACGTTGTGCACCATGTTGCCGTAGGCGATGCTGCGGCTGCCGCAGCTGTTGTTGCCGGCCATGCCGCCCAGCGTGGCCTGCGCGCTGGTGGACACGTCCACCGCGTACCACAGGCCGTGCGCCTTCAGCTCGGCATTCAGGTGGTCCAGCACCATTCCGGGCTCGACCTCGACCGTCATCGCCTGTTTGTCGAAGGCCAGCAGGCGGCGCAAGTGCTTGGTGTTGTCGATGACCAGTGCCGCACCCGTGGTCTGCCCGCATTGCGAGGTGCCGCCGCCGCGGGGCAGCACCGGCAGCTTCAGGTCGCGCGCAATCGCCAGGGCGGTGGCGACGTCTTCAGACGTCTTCGGCACCAGCACGCCCAGCGGCATTTGCTGGTAGATGGATGCGTCCGTGGCATAACGACCACGTGAAGCGGCATCGAACAGCACCTCGCCCTGCGTTTCCGCGCGCAGCCGGCGTTCCAGGATCTCGATCATGCGCGGAGCCCTGAAGCAGCGCCGGGCATTTCGTCCAGGCGCCCCGGCCCGGCGTGCAACTCGCCTTTGCGCATGAGTTCCAGCACCGCGTCGCGTTTGTGTTCCAGGTGCTGCACCAGCAAAGCGCGCAGCGCTGGCGCGTCACGCGCGGCCAGCAGTTCGACCATGCGTTCGTGTTCCCGCACCGCACGATGCCACTTCGCCTCGTCGAAGTTCGAACGGAAGCGCAGCGCCTGCAGTCTGGCATTGACGGTGCGCCAGGTATGGGCCAGCACGGGGTTGCGCGCCGCGGCGTTGATCAGCGTGTGGATCTGCGCGTTCAGCCGGTAATAGGTGGACAGGTCGCGGCGCGTGAAGGCTGCCAGCATCTCGTAATGCAGCGCGCGGATCTCCAACAGTTCTTCGGCCGTGATGCGCTGCGCTGCCAGGGCGCCCGATTGGCCTTCCAGACCAGCGATCACCTCGAAGGTGTCGGCCACGTCCTGCTCGCTCAGGCTGGCCGCCACCGCGCCGCGGTTGGGCAGCAGTTCCACCAGGCCTTCGGCGGCCAGCATCTTGATGGCCTCGCGCAGCGGTGTGCGCGAGACGTTCAGTTCCTCGCTCAATTCGCGTTCGTTCAGCTTGGCGCCGGGCGCGATGTGGCCTTCGACGATGCGCTGGCGCAGCCGCGTGGAGACTTCACGGTGCAGCACCTGGCGGGGGATGGAAATGATCTCGGCCACGGTGGGCGCCCTCTCACGCAAACTTGGAACGTATACAAAAACGCTGGCGATTTCGCTTCAAGTCTAGCCGTTGCCGATTGACAACCACATTTTGTATGCAAAGCTTTCCGCGTCGAAGCCACCACACCGCCCCAGCGGGGCACCCGCCATGATTCCCCTCGACCAGCACCCCAGCGGCCGCCATTTCCTGCAGATTCCCGGTCCCAGCCCCGTGCCCGACCGCATCCTGCGGGCGATGAGCCTGCCCACCATCGACCACCGCGGCCCCGAGTTCGCGCACCTGGGCAAGAAGGTCATCAGCGGCTTGCAGCAGGTGTTCCAGACGCGGCATCCGGTGGCCATCTACCCCGCTTCCGGCACGGGCGCCTGGGAAGCTGCGCTGGTCAACGTTTGCAGCGCCGGCGATGCCGTGCTGATGTTCGAAACCGGCCACTTCGCCACGCTGTGGCAGAAGATGGCATTGCGCCTGGGTCTGAAGCCCGAGTTCCTGTCGGTGCCCGGCACCTGCGCCAGCACCGGCCTGCCGCTGGCCTGGCGCCGTGGCGTGGACGCCGGGCTGATCGAACAGCGCTTGCGCGCCGACGCCGGCCACGCCATCAAGGCCGTGTGCGTGGTGCACAACGAAACCTCCACCGGCGTCACCAGCGACATCGCCGCCGTGCGCCGCGCCATCGACGCCGCCAGGCACCCGGCGCTGCTGCTGGTCGACACCATCTCGGGCCTGGCCAGTGCCGAATACCGCCACGACGACTGGGGCGTCGACGTGACCGTGAGCGGTTCGCAGAAGGGCCTGATGCTGCCGCCCGGCATCAGCTTCAATGCGCTCAGCCCCAAGGCGCTGGAAGCCAGCAAGACGGCCACGTTGCCGCGCGCCTTCTGGGCCTGGGACGAGATCGTCGAGATGAACAAGGGCGGCTACTGGCCGTACACGCCCAACACCAACCTGCTTTACGGCCTGAGCGAAGCGCTGGACATGCTGCTCGAACAAGGCCTGCCGGCGGTCTTCGCCCGCCACCAGCGCTGGGCCGAAGGCGTGCGCACGGCCGTGAAGGCCTGGGGCCTGCCGATCCAGTGCGCCGACCCGGCGGTGTACTCACCCGTGCTCACGGGCGTGGTCACGCCTGCTGGCGTGGACGCCGACCAGCTGCGCCGTCTGATCCACGAGCGCTTCGACCTGTCGCTGGGCACGGGCCTCGGCCGCGTCAAGAGCCGCATGTTCCGCATCGGCCACCTGGGCGACTGCAACGACCTGACGTTGATGGCCGCGCTCTCGGGTGTCGAGATGGGCTTCAAGTTGTCAGGCGTGCCCATCGCCGGCAGTGGCGTGGTGGCGGCGATGGACTGGTTTGCGGCGCACCCGGCGCAGCAGCCTTTGCAGTCCGCCGCCTGAGCCGCCCCGCCCCAAGACACCCCGACCCGATTCGACGAGAGCCCGCCACGGGCCACGCATTTCAGCCTCACCCGAAGGAGACAAGCCCATGAAAAGACGCACCCTGATCCAGGCCGCAGCAGGTGCTGCCACCGCTCTGGCCCTGCCGCACCTGCGTGCCCAGACGCTGCCCAGCGGCACCATCCGCATCATCGTGGGCTTTCCGCCCGGCGGCGGCACCGACGCGCTGGCGCGCATCGTCGCGGCCAAGCTCACGGGCTTGTGGGGGCAGCAGGTCATCGTCGAGACCAAGGCCGGCGTCGCCGGTGTGCTGGCCGCTGACTACACCGCCACGCAGCCGGCCGACGGCAACACGCTGCTGATGGCGCACATCAACAGCCATGCGCTGGCGCCCAGCCTGCAGCCCAAGCTGAAGTACGACCCCATCAACGACTTCACGCCCATCACCCTGGTGGGCGTCACGCCCAACCTGCTGGTGTGCAACCCCAGCCAGCCTGCCAAGACCGTGCCGGACATCGTGGCCCTGTGCAAGGCCAAGCCCGGTCAGATCGGCTTCGGTTCGGCCGGCTCGGGCAGCGCTCAGCATCTGGCGCTGGAACTGTTCAAGCAACGGGCCGGGGTCGATGCGATCCACGTGCCTTACAAGGGCAGTGCGCCCGTGATCACCGACCTGATCGGCGGCCAGATCCAGTACGCCTTCGAGACCATGACCGCGGCCACGCCGCACGTGAAGGGTGGCCGCCTGATGGCCATCGCCCAGACCCGGGCCAAGCGCGCTGCCAGCTACCCCGACATTCCCACCATGGTGGAGCTGGGCTACCCGGGCTTCGAAGCCACCACCTGGTACGGTCTGGTCGGCCCTGGCAAGCTGCCCGCGGCCATGGCCCAGCGCATGAACGAGGACGTCAACAAGGTGCTCGCCATGCCCGACGTGCAGGCCAGCCTGGCGCAGTACGGCGCCGAGGACGGGGGCGGTTCGGCAGCACGGTTCACGGAGTTCATCAAGACCGAGATCGCGCAGTGGCGCAAAGTCGTGAAGGACGGCAACGTCAAGTCCGACAGCTGATGGCGGCCTGACGGCCGCGCCGCTTTACTCCACGAAGCCGCGCAAGGAATCGCGACCGCGGGCGTTGCGCGAGCGGCCCACCGAGGTGTCCAGCGCGCGCTGAAGTTTGTCGATGGCGCCGCGGATGGCGTCCCCGGTCTTCGGTGCGTCGTGGCTCACGACCACCGGGTCCCGGCCCGCCGGGCGCGCTTCGAGCTTGCAGCGCTTGTCGTTGTCGCCGCCGCGGCCGGCGTTGCTGTCGCTCAGATGCACTTCCACGCGGGTGATGTGGTCGCGGAAGCGGGCCAGCTTGCTGTTCAGCTCGGTGTCGATCCAGGCTGCCAGGGTGTCGTCGCCCTGGATGTTCTTGTCGGTGTTCAGTTGCACTTGCACGAGGCCGTCTCCTTGGCGTGATCGATGCCCTTGCGAGTGCGCGGGCGCTCATTGGTTCAATCGACGAAGGCCTTGACGAAGGCATTGACACCAGACCGACCGGTCTACAGAATCCGCGGCATGCCGACCGAGTCTCCCGCCACCCGCGACCGCCTGCTCGCCGCGATGATCGACGCCCTGCAGCGCCGCGGCCTGCATGGCGTGGGCCTGACCGAGCTGCTGCAGGCGGCGCAGGCTCCCAAGGGTGTGCTCTACCACCACTTCCCGGGCGGCAAGACCGAGCTCGCCGTGGCCGCCATCGACCAGGTGGTGGCGGGCATCGACGCCAGCCTGCAGCGCCTGCTGCAACGCCCCGGCAACGCCCACGACGCGCTGCGCCAGTGGCTGGCCCACGCGGCACAGCAGCTCCAGCGCAGCGGTTTCGAGCGCGGCTGCCCGCTGGCCGCGGTGGCGCTGGAATCCACGCCAGAAGACGAGGCCATCCGCGCCGCCCTGGCCCGCGGGTTCGGCATGCTGCGCCTGCGCCTGGCGGAGGTGCTGGTGCAGGCCGGCGTGGCCCCCGCGCGGGCACCGGGGCTGGCGGCGCTGGTGGTCTCGGCTTACGAAGGCGCCCTGATGCAGGCCCGCGTGGCCGGTGACGTGCAGCCTTTGCAGGCCACCACCGACACGCTGCTGGACATCGTCGCCCGCGACATCGAAAGGCCCCCGACATGAACCACACGTCCACGGAAGTCGACGGCCAGGAACAAACGCTGGTGGCGGCCGATGGCTACCGCCTGACGGCCCTGCGTTACCCCGCCCAGGCGGCCGCCGGCGCATGCCGCGGGCGCATCGTGGTGGCCGGCGCCACGGGCGTGCCGCAGCGCTTCTACCGCCGCTTTGCACTGCATGCCGCGGCCCAGGGCTTCGAGACGCTGACGCTCGACTACCGTGGCATCGGCCTGTCCAGGTCCGGGCCGCTGCGTGGCTTCGTCATGGACTACCTCGACTGGGCCCGACTGGACCTGGCCGCTGCGGTCGACGCCTGTGCCGGCACCGGCGACGGCTTGCCTTTGTTCATGGTGGGCCACTCCTACGGCGGCCATGCCTTCGGCCTGCTGCCCAACCATGCCCGCGTGGCGGGTCTGTATACCTTCGCCACCGGTGCCGGCTGGCATGGCTGGATGCCGCCGCTGGAACGTGCCCGGGTGCTGCTGATGTGGCACGTCCTGGGGCCCTTGCTCACACGCTGGAAGGGCTATCTGCCCTGGAGCCTGCTGGGCATGGGCGAGGACCTGCCGCTGGATGTGTACCGGCAGTGGCGGCACTGGTGCAGCTTTCCGCGCTACTTCTTCGACGACCCCGTTCTTGCCGCCGAAATGCAGGCGCAGTTTGCGCAGGTGCGCACGCCCATCGTCGCGGCCAATGCGCTGGACGACCACTGGGCGCCCCCGGCCTCGCGCGACGCCTTCATGGCCGGCTATCGCCAGGCTGGCTGGCGCGCGCTGGACATCGACCCCACCGGGCCGGTCGGTCCGATCGGCCACATGGGCTACTTCCGTCCAGCGGCCCAGCCCTTGTGGCAGGGCGCGCTCGACTGGTTCGCCAGCCTGCCCATCGGCGACCCCGCAGATCTTTCATCCAGGCCTGGAGCCCGCCATGCGTTCGTCTGAGGAATTCAACCGTTTCGGCGCCCGCCATCTGCCCGGTCATCTCGGCATCGTGATCCTGCAAGCCGACGCGGGAGAGTTCAGGGCCGAACTGGCCGTGCGGCCGGAATTGATGGCGCCGAACGGCTTCCTGCACGCCGGCAGCGTGGTCACCCTGGCCGACACCACGGCCGGCTATGGCTGCTTCCAGAATCTGCCGGCCGGGGCCAGCGGCTTCACCACCATCGAACTCAAGTCCAACCACCTCGGCACGGTGCGTGAAGGCGTGGTCGACTGCGTGGCGCGGCCGGTGCACCTGGGCAAGACCACGCAGGTGTGGGACGCCACCGTCACGGCGCGCGACGGCGGGAAGGTGCTTGCACTGTTTCGCTGCACGCAGATGGTGCTGTATCCGAAGTGACGGGGCTGCGAACGTTCGGCCGCGCGGAATTTCGACCCGGGCCCGTTCAGCCCAGCCGTTTTTCCATCAGGACCTTCTCGAGCCCGTGAGGGAAGTGCGGACGGTGAAGCAGGCCAGTTTCAGCACCTCCTGCAGCGGTGCGGCACGGACCAGTTGTCCGGGCCGTGGGTGCTGAAGTGCAGGTCGTTCACCGCGCCAAGCCTGCGGAGCAGCGCGCGTCGGCGGCTCAGCCCAGGACCCGCAGCAGCCATTGGTTGAGGGCCTTCACTTCCTCGATGCACACCGAATGCTCCATCGGGTAGTCGTGCCAGTCCACGTCGTGGCCAAGCGCCTGCAGGCTGTCGCGCGCGGCGATCCCGCGGGCCATCGGCACGATGCCGTCGCTGCGGCCATGGCCCAGGAAGATGGGCAAGCCCTTCTGGCCTGCATGTTCCGCGGCCGTGATGCCTGCCAGAGGCAGGTAGCCGGACAGCCCGGCCAGCCCGGCCAGCTGCTGGCGATAGCGCACGCCGGCACCCAGCGTGATGGCGCAACCCTGTGAGAAGCCCGCCAGCACGATGCGCTGTGCAGGCATGCCGCGCGCCACTTCGGCGTCCAGCAGCGCATGCACCTGGGCGATGGACTCGCGCACGCCGGTTTCGTCTTCACGCCGCACCAGGTCGGACGTGAGGATGTCGTACCAGGCGCGCATGGCATGGCCGCCGTTGATCGTCACCGGCCGCACCGGGGCGCGCGGGAAGACGTAGCGCACCGGGCCCACGGCGTTCAGTCGCAGTTCGTCGGCCATGGACAGGAAGTCGGTGCCATCGGCGCCCAGTCCGTGCAGCACGATGACGGTGGCGCGCGGCGCCGGGCCAGGGTTCAGCTCAATGGTCTGCAGTGGGTTCATGGCTGGCAATCAGTAGTTCAGGCCGATGGCCTGGCGCACTTCTTTCATGGTCTGCCGGGCCACCGTGCGGGCGCGCTCGGTGCCCATCTCGACGATCCAGTGCACCTGCTTCGGGTTGGCCGTGAACGCCGCGGCGCGTTCGCGCCAGGGTTGCTGTTCCTTCACGATGGCGTCGACCACGGGCTGCTTGCAGTCCAGGCAGCCGATGCCGGCCGTGGTGCAACCCTGCTGCACCCAGGCGTGGGTGGCGTCGTCGGTGTAGACCTTGTGCAGGTCCCACACCGGGCATTTCTCGGGCGTCCCGGGGTCGGTGCGGCGCACGCGCGCGGGGTCGGTGGTCATGCCGCGGATCTTCTTGTCCACGGCTTCGGGCGTGTCGCGCATCATCACGGCGTTGCCGTAACTCTTGCTCATCTTCGCGCCGTCCAGGCCCGGCATCTTCGGCGTTTCGGTCAGCAGCGCCTGCGGCTCGGTCAGGATGCTCTGCCCGCTGCCCTTCAGCAGGCCGTGCAGCAGTTCACCGTCGTCGCCGGTCCAGCCGGACAGGTTGGCAGCCGCCTTGGCGATGATGCCCTCGCCTCTGGCCAGCGCCTCGGGCGCGCCGGTCTCGCCGAAGGCCTTGCGCTGCTTTTCGAAGTAGCGCGCGTCGTCCTTTGTCAGCTTGCCCAAGGCAGCGGCGGCACGGGCGGCGAAGTCGCCGGCGCGGCCATACAGATGGTTGAAGCGGCGTGCCACTTCGCGCGTCAGTTCCACGTGCGAGGCCTGGTCGGCACCCACCGGCACGTAGGCGGCCTTGTAGATCAGGATGTCGGCAGCCTGCAGCAGCGGGTAGCCCAGGAAGCCGTAGGTCGCGAGGTCGCGGTCCTTCAGCTTGTCCATCTGGTCCTTGTAGGTGGGCACACGTTCCAGCCAGCCCAGCGGCGTGCCCATGGCCAGCAGGGTGAACAGCTCGGCGTGTTCGGGAATGCGGCTCTGGATGAAGATGGTGCTCTTGTCCGGGTCCAGGCCACAGGCGAGCCAGTCGATGACCATCTCGTAGACGAATTTCTCCATCACCTCGCGTTCTTCGTAATGCGTGGTCAGTGCATGCCAGTCGGCTACAAAGAAGTAGCAGTCGTAGTCCTGCTGCAGGCGCACCCAGTTCTTGAGGGCGCCGTGGTAGTGGCCGAGGTGCAGGGCGCCGGTGGGGCGCATGCCGGAGAGGACGCGTGCTCGCATGGGGCGGGGCAGGGTGGCTGGTTCGAAGACGTGATTGTCCTTCAGCACGCCCTACACTTTGTGCAGTCCACTCATCGGCAACATGAAGCGCATCGTCACATTGGTCTCGGGCCGGGGTTCCAACATGCAGGCCATCCATGCCGCCTGCGTCGAGCAGCGCTGGCCGGCGCAGGTGGTGGCGGTGGTCTGCAACCGCCCGGGTGCAGGGGCGCTGGACTATGCGCAGGCGAACGGCCTGGCCAGCGCGGTGGTGGACCACCGCGCCTATCCCAGCCGTGAAGCCATCGACGAGGCCCGGGCCGAGACGATCGACGGCTTCCAGCCCGACCTGCTGGTGCTGGCGGGCTTCATGCGCATCCTGGGCGCGCCTTTCGTGCGGCACTACGAGGGCCGGATGCTGAACATCCACCCCTCGCTGCTGCCTGCCTTCCCGGGCCTGCACACCCACCGCCGCGCGCTCGAAGCCGGCTGCAAGGCCGTGGGCGCGACGGTGCATTTCGTCACGCCTGAGCTCGACCACGGTCCCATCGTGATGCAAAGCGTGGTGCCCGTTCGGCCAGGCGACGACGAGCACAGCCTGGCCGAGCGCGTGCTGGCCACCGAGCACGGCATCTATCCGCTGGCGGTGCGCTGGTTTGTCGAGGGCCGGCTGCGCGTCGAAGCCGGCCTGGTGCGCCAGACCGATGGCGCTTCGCAAGTGCTGCTCTGAGCGGGTTGTCTAGGGCGCCACGGCCATGAAACGTGGCGTCTCGATGCCGTCGATGCATACCCTTTCGAAGAACATGGCATGCGGCCGGACCCACAGGCCCCGTTCGCCATAAAGCGCCCGGTACAAGACCAGCGGTTCCAGCGTCTCGCTGTGGCGCACGGCACCCAGCACCTCGTACTCGCCGCCCTTGTAGTGGCGGTAGCGCCCGGTGGGCGTGGGGGGCAGGGGGCTCAGGTCGCTGTCGGTGGCACTCATGGTCGGGCAGGATAATCGGCCGATGCATCCCAACGTCTTGCTCGAGCTGAATGCCGAGTTGCTGCGCGCCGTGTTGAAGCTCGATCAACCCGCCGACGGCATTGTTTCCGCCTACTTCCGCCAACACCGAGGCCTGGGCGCGCGCGAGCGCCACACCCTGGCGGAAACGACCTACACGGTGCTGCGCCAGCGCCTGCTGCTTCAGCACCTGGCGCAAAGCGGCAGCGGCCCGCTGGAACGCCGCCTCGCCATCCTGGCCTGGCAGGGCGGGGAAGTCTTCCTGCGAGGGGCGCTCGCACCCAACGAACAGCAGTGGCTGGCCGACATCGAGAAGATCGACCGCGCAGCCCTGCCCGAGAAGCTGCGCCACAACCTGCCCGACTGGCTGGCCGCGCCACTGCAGCAGCAACTGGGCGACGACTTCTGGCCGCTCGTGCAGGCGCTGTCAGAGCCGGCACCACTGGACCTGCGCGTCAACCTCATCAAGGCCAAGCGCGACGAGGTGCAGGCCGCGCTGGAAGCGGCCGGCATCCACGCCACCCCGACGCCTTTTTCTCCCTGGGGCTTGCGCGTCCAGGGCAAGCCGCCTCTCAACAAGCTGGACCTGTTCACGGGCGGCTCCATCGAGGTTCAGGACGAGGGCAGCCAGCTGCTGGCGCTGCTGACCGACCCCAAGCGTGGCGAGATGGTGGTGGACTTCTGCGCCGGCGCCGGCGGCAAGACCCTGGCACTGGGCGCGGCCATGCGCAGCACCGGGCGGCTCTACGCCTTCGATGTGTCCGGCCACCGCCTGGACGCGCTGAAGCCACGCTTGGCCCGCAGCGGCTTGTCGAACGTACACCCGGCGCAGATTGCCCACGAGCGCGACGATCGCATCAAGCGCCTGGCCGGCAAGATCGACCGCGTGCTGGTGGACGCGCCTTGTTCAGGTCTGGGCACGCTGCGCCGCAACCCCGACCTGAAATGGCGCCAGAGTCCGAAGTCGCTGGAAGAGCTTCAGGCCAAGCAGGCCGCCATCCTGGCCGGCGCGGCCCGCCTGCTGAAGCCCGGCGGGCGGCTGGTGTATGCCACCTGCAGCCTGCTGGCGGCAGAAAACGAGTTCATTGCCGAGACTTTTGGCGCAGAACGCTCGGCCGATTTCAAGCCACTGCCCGTGGCCGACCTGCTGTCGGCCGCCCGGGTCGACAAGCCCGAGGCGCTGTGCGCCGGCCCGTATCTGCGCCTGTGGCCGCATCGGCATCTGACCGACGGCTTCTTTGCAGCAGCTTGGGAGAAGCGCTGAAAAGGGTCATGCGCCAAAAGGCCGGGCACGGAAGTTGATTCGCGTTCGTGTTGCTTTCTGCAACTTTGGCGCCAGATGACTGCTGAGCGGCGGAAGTTCGAAAAAATGAAGCCAGCCCGACAGGGCGAGCCCGGCCCAAGCCCGTCCTCGGCGTACGCCCCTTACAATATGGATGTAGTTTCTTAAACAAGGACCCTGAATGGATTCGCTGTGGATGGCGCATGATGCGCTCGTGGACTGGATGGCCCATGGAGCGCTGCAAACGTCCTGGTGGCAGACGCTCTTGTGGGCGCTGGCCTTCACCCATGTGACGATTGCCGCTGTCACGATCTATCTGCATCGCTCGCAGGCGCACCGTTCGCTCGAGCTGCACCCGGTCATTTCGCACTTCTTCCGTTTCTGGCTGTGGCTGACCACCGGCATGGTGACGAAGGAATGGGTGGCGATCCACCGCAAGCACCACGCCAAGTGCGAAACGGTCGACGATCCGCACAGCCCGCAGACCCGCGGCATCAAGACCGTGTTGCTGACCGGCGCTGAGCTCTATCGCGCCGAGTCCAAGGTCGACGAGACCATGAACAAGTACGGGCACAACACCCCCGAAGACTGGATCGAGCGCAACCTGTACACCCGCTTCAGCTGGCAGGGCGTGGGCTTGATGCTCATCGTCAACCTTTTCCTCTTCGGCGCGGCCGGTGCGGCCGTGTGGGCCACGCAGATGGCCTGGATCCCGATCACCGCCGCCGGCATCATCAATGGGCTGGGTCACTGGTGGGGCTACCGCAACTTCGAGGCGCAGGACGCGTCGACGAACCTGTCGCCCTGGGGCATCCTGATCGGTGGCGAGGAACTGCACAACAACCACCACACCTACCCCACGTCGGCCAAGCTGTCGGTGAAGCCTTTCGAGTTCGACATCGGCTGGCTCTACATCCGCACGTTCGAAATCCTCGGCCTGGCCAAGGTGCGCAAGACCGCTCCCAAGCTTGCGCTGGGTGAAGTGAAGGCCGTGGCCGACGGCAAGACGCTGGAAGCCGTCATCGCCAACCGGTATGAAGTCATGGCGAAGTACGCCACGGAAATGAAGCGTGCGGTCAGCGCCGAGATCGAAGCATTGAAGGCCAAGGGCGCGGACAACAGCGCGCGCGTGAGCAACCTGCGCCTGGCGAAGGCCTGGCTGCACCGCGACGACGACAAGATTCCGAGCCGCGTGAAGCCGAGCTTGCAGCAGGCGCTGGGGGAGAGCCCGCAGCTCGCCAAGCTCGTGGCCATGCGCGAAGAACTGCGTTCGTTGTGGACCCGCACCAACGTGTCGGCTGAACAGCTGGTCGCCGACCTCCAAGCCTGGTGCCGCAAGGCCGAAGACAGCGGCATTGCTGCGCTGCAGGAGTTCTCGCTCAAGCTGCGCGCTGCGCACGCCTAACCAGGGTTCAGCCCTTTGCGTCTTGAAAAGCCCGCCCATGGCGGGCTTTTTTCTGTGGGCCGGAATGGTTCTTTCATGGCCCGTTGCGGACGGTCGCTTTCGCTTGCCAGCTTGGTCCCTGAGCAAAGGCGGGCTGGGGCTGGCTGTGGCGCTTAGCTTCGGCGGCCTTCGCTGGCGCTCCGGCTCCCCTGCGGTGCTCGGTCCCGCGGCCCCGAAATCCACAAGCTCGCGGAACTCACTTCGCTCGCTGCGTTCAATCACCCGCGATGAGTCAGAGGTGGAGTCGCGCTTCGCGCGAGGGCCGCGCGCCCTGTGCTCCTCGGCGCCCCATAGGCGCGCAACAGCCAGCCCCAGCCCACCTTTGCAACCACCGTGCTTTGCGTTCCCTGGTGGCGCGTCGACACGGTGGCGGGCTGGGTGAGTCGGGTGGCCCCTGCA
>JANOBX010000259.1:0-10786 GCA_031411875.1 Burkholderiales bacterium
CGGCGCAGCCGGGGCGGCCGCAGGCGCTGGCGCTAGCGCTGGCGGCCGTGGCGCCGGCGCGGCTGCGACGGCGGGTCGCGACGGCGGTTCCACGAGCGCGGCGGGCGTGGGCGGCTGCCAGCCCCGTGGCAGCTTGTTCTCGCGCGGGTAGCCCGCGGCGTCGAGGTAGGCAGCCCAGTCGGTTTCTGAGAAGCCGCGCACCGGCTGCGCGCCGATCGTCAAGGCCGGCACCGTGCGGGCGCCGATCAGGCCGGCGAGCGCCTGCGCGTCCTGCTCGGTGCTCACCAGGCGTTCCCGGTAGGGCACCCCGCGCTGGGCCAGCCACTGCCGGCCGGTGTCGCAGGCCGGGCACTCGCCCGAGGTGTACAGCGTGACCGGATAGCGCTGCGTCAGCTGACGCAGCTCGACGGGCAGGTTGCCGGCTGGCTGGGCCGGTGCGGCTGCAGCCGGCTGCCCGAGCGGCGTGACGCGCAGGCGTGTGTCGGCCGGCGGGCGGTCGGTGTAGGTGACGCGGCCGTCGCCGTCGACGACCTTGTACTGGGCCCAGACCGGGCCCAGGGCCGCCAGGCCCGCCAGGGTGGCAAAGGCGGCGATCGAGAGGCGGGACTTGCGCATGGATGCTCCGTTCAAGCCAGGCCCTGGTGGCGCAGCAGGGCGTCGAGTTGCGGTTCGCGTCCGCGGAAAGCCTTGAAGCTGTCGATGGCCGGACGGCTGCCACCCACTTCGAGGATGCTGGTCCGGAAGCGCGCCCCGGTGTCCGCGTCGAAGACGCCGGCTTCTTCGAAGGCACTGAAGGCGTCGGCCGACAGCACCTCGGCCCAGGCGTAGCCATAGTAGCCGGCGGCATAGCCGCCATCGAACAAGTGGGTGAAGCTGTGGGGGTAGCGCACGAAATCGGGCGGCAGCACCGGCGCGACCTCGGCGCTGACCTCTCGGGCCACCGCGAGCAGCCGCTCTTCATTGCCCGGCTCCAGGTGCAGCCGCATGTCGAAGAGGGCGTATTCGCAATGCCGCACCATGCGCAGGCCGTTCTGGAAGTGGCGCGCCGCCTGCATGCGGTCGAACAGCACACGGGGCAGCGGCTGGCCGCTGTCGACATGCGCACTCAGGCGCTGCAGCACTTCCCATTCCCAGCAGAAGTTTTCCATGAACTGGCTGGGCAATTCGCAGGCGTCCCATTCCACACCGGAGATGCCGGCCACGGCCAGCTCATCCACCTGCGTCAGCATGTGGTGCAGGCCGTGGCCGAATTCGTGGAACAGGGTGATGAGGTCGTCGTGGGTCAGCAGCGTGGGCTTGTCGCCCACCGGTGCCGCGAAGTTGCACACCAGGTGTGCCAGCGGCAGCTGCAATGCGCCGTCGGGGCGCTGCCAGCGCTGCCGTGCGTCGTCCATCCAGGCGCCCGAGCCCTTGCCGGGCCGGGCCAGCAGGTCGAGGTAGAAGCCGGCGATGGGCTGCTCGCCGCGCCAGACGCGGAAAAAGCGCGCGCTGGCATGCCACAAGGGCGCCTGGTCCTCGCGGATGGCCACGCCGAACAGGGTCTCGACCAGCCGGAACAGGCCTTCGAGCACCCGCGGCAGGGTGAAGTACTGCTTGACCTCGCTGCTGCTGAAGTCGAAGCGCGACTGCTTGAGCTTCTCGCTGGCGTAGGCGCGGTCCCAGGCCTGCAGCTCGGCGATGCCCAGGGCGCCAGCGGCGAACTCACGCAGCTCGGCCAGTTCGCGTTCGGCGTGCGGCCGCGCCCGGCGCGCCAGGTCGCGCACGAAGGCCAGCACCTCTTCCGGCGACCTCGCCATCTTCGGTACCAGCGACAGGTGGGCGTAGCTGGGCAGGCCCAGCAAGCCGGCTTCTTCCTGGCGCAGCGCCACCAGTTCCCGCACGACGGCACTGTTGTCATGCTCAGGCGAGCCCAGTTCGCTGGCGCGGGTGTTGTAGGCGCGGAAAAGCGCTTCGCGCAGGGCTCGGTTGTCGGCGTATTGCAGCACCGGGATGTAGCAGGGCATCTGCAGCGTGAGCTTGCAGCCTTCGCGCTGCTCGGCCTGTGCAGCTTGGCGCGCGGCCTGCACCACGTCGGCAGGCACGCCGGCGAGTTCGGCTTCGGGCACGAACAGCGAGAACGCGTCCGTGGCGTCGAGCACGTGGTCGCCGAAGCTCTGCGACAAGGCGGCGCTGCGCTCCTGGATGACGGCGAATCGCTCCCGCGCCGCACCCTGCAGCTCGGCGCCGCCGAGGACGAAGTCTCGCAGTGCATCGGCCAGGGCCTTGCGGCGGGCCGGGTTCAGCTGCGCCGCGGCCGGGCTCGCGGCCACCGCCTTGTACTTGGCGAACAACCGGTCGTCGGCACCCAGGCGGGTGTAGAAATCCACGACCCGTGGCAGGTTCTGACCATGGGCCGCGCGCAGCTCGGGGGTGTCGGCCACCGACTGCAGGAAGCTCACGTTGCCCCAGGCGGTGCGCAGCCGTTCCACCGCCACGTCCAGCACCGAAGCGATGGCGTCGTAGTCGGCGGGAAAGTCATCACGCACGACGTCTTCCAGCGCAGCGTCGGCCGCGGCCAGCAGCACATCGAGCGCCGGAGCCACGTGTTCCGGCCGGATGACGTCGAAGGGCGGGAGTTCGGCGGGCAGCAGCAGGGGGTTGGGGTTCATCGTGAGGCCTCGGCTGCTTCCAGCGTGTTGACGAGCAGCATGGTGATGGTCATGGGCCCCACCCCACCCGGCACAGGTGTGATGGCGCCTTGCGGGCCCAGCGCCTCGCGCACGGCCGAGAAGTCGACGTCACCGCAGAGTTTGCCCGCCTCGTCGCGGTTCATGCCCACGTCGACGACGATCGCGCCGGGCTTGACCATGTCGGCGCGCAGCGTGTGGCGCCGGCCCACCGCCACCACCACCACGTCGGCCTGGCGGGTGTGCGGGGCGAGATCGGATGTGGCGCTGTGGCAGACCGTGACCGTGGCGTGGGCCTGCAGCAGCAGCAGCGCCATCGGCTTGCCCACGGTGTTGCTGCGACCGATGACCACCGCGTGCTTGCCGCGCAGGTCGACACCCGTGCTCTCGATGAGCTTCATGCAGCCGTAGGGCGTGGCTGGCCGCAGCCCTGGCAGCCCGGCCATCAGGCAGCCTGCGGAATGCACCGAGAAGCCGTCGACGTCCTTGGCCGTGGCGATGGACTCGATGACCCGGTGTGCGTCGATGTGGCGTGGCAGCGGCATCTGCACCAGGATGCCGTGGATGGACGGGTCGGCATTCAGGGCCTGCACCCGGGCCAGGAGTTCGGCTTCGCTGAGCGATGCGTCGTAGCGTTCCAGGACGGAATGCAGGCCGTGCTCGGCGCAGGCCTTGACCTTGTTGCGCACGTAGACGGCGCTGGCCGGGTCGTCGCCCACGAGGATGACCGCCAAACCGGGCCGTCGGCCAGCGGCCGAGAGCCTGGCGGCCTGCTCACCCACCCGCGCACGGATCTCGCGGGACAGGGCCAGGCCATCGATCAGCGTTGCGGTCATGGGGCGGTGCGAGCAGACATCGGGTCGAGAAAAAGGCCGCTGAATGGCGGCCTCGGGCGGTGTGGTGAAGGGGCTTGGCAGCCGTGCCGGCTCAGGCCTTGTTCTGCGCACCGAGCGCGATCTTGAGCAGGTCGGCCACGGTGTTGGCGTTCAGCTTTTCCATGATGTTGGCGCGGTGCGCTTCCACGGTCTTGATGCTGATGCCCAGGTCGTCGGCAATCTGCTTGTTCAGGCGGCCGGCGACGATGCGTTCCAGCACCTGGGCTTCGCGCGTCGTCAGGCGGCTGAGCAGTGCATCGCGGCTGGCCTGTTCCTGGTGCTGGCTGAAGGCGCTGCGCGCCTGGTCCAGCATGCGTTCGACCAGGCCCAGCAGTTCCTCTTCCTTGAACGGCTTCTCGATGAAGTCCATCGCGCCCTTCTTCATGGTCTGCACGGCCATCGGCACGTCGCCATGGCCGGTGATGAAGACGATGGGCAGCGGGCTCTTGCGTTCGAGCAGGCGGTCTTGCAGCTCCAGGCCGCTCATGCCGTCCATGCGGATGTCGGCGATCAGGCAGGCGACTTCGCGCGGGTCGAACCGGCTCAGGAAGGATTCAGATGAATCGAAGCACTTGACGCGGTAGTCCTTGCCCTCCAGCAGCCATTGCAATGAGTCGCGCACCGCCTCGTCGTCGTCGACGACGTAGACAGTGCCTTTCTTCGGGATCAGGCTCATTCGGTTGCGACGCGCGAGGCGCCGGTGTTGCCAATCACGTTCATGGGGATGCCGGTGCCAACATCACTGTCGAGGGCACCGAAGGACGAGTCACTGCGGGCCGACACTTCCACCGGGACGGTGAAGGAAAACCTGCACCCCACCGCCTGGTTTCCATTGTAGAGGTTCTGCGCCCTCATACGCCCCTGATGTGACTCGATGATGGTACGGCACAGGCTCAGGCCGATGCCGAGCCCTTCGGCCTTGGTCGAGAAGAATGCCTCGTACAGGCGCTCGGCGACCTCGTCCTGCAGGCCCGGGCCCATGTCGGTGACGCTGAATTCGATCACGCCGCCTTCTTCGGCGCTGTGCTTGGGCACCACGCGCAGCTCGATGTGGCGACGTGGCGGCGGCAGCTGCGCACTGTCGATGGCCTCGGCCGCGTTCTTCATCAGGTTCAACAGCACCTGTTCGATCAGGATCGGGTCGACCATGATGGTCGGCAGCCGCTGCGCCACGTAGGTGTGGATCGCCACGTTGCGGCGACGCAGTTCGAAGCCGGCGAGCTCGACGGCGTCGTCGACGATCTGCCGGGCCTGCGCCGGCTGACGCTGCGGCTCGCTGCGCTTCACGAAGGCCCGGATGCGGCGGATGATCTGGCCCGCCCGCTCGGCCTGCTTGGCGGTCTTCTGCAGCGCGGCCACCAGGTCGTCCTGGGTGATGGTCTCGGCCTTGACCCGGGTGACCATGCCGTTGCAGTAGTTGGTGATGGCGGTCAGCGGCTGATTCAGCTCGTGGGCCACCGAACTGGCCATCTCGCCCATCGTCACCAGCCGGCTCGTCACCTGGGCTTTCTCGGCCTGGGCGGCAAACTGTTCCTCGGCGCGGAGCCGCGCCGTGATGTCGGTGGCGATCAGCATCTGCGCCAGCCGGCCGTCGGTCCACTGCAGTTAACGCTAGCGCACGTCGAACCACTTCTGCAGCGATTCGACGAACACCTCGCGCGGGTGCGTGCCGGTTTCGGTCAGCGCCTCGGTGGGCAGGCCGGAAAGGGCATCCACTTCGTCGCCGTCGTCGTCGGCGAAGCTGCGGGCCGGGGCGCCGGCCGCGGCCACGCCGCCGGCCATGAGCAGGTGGCCCTTGGCGTCGTTGCCGAACCAGAGGCGGTAGCTGCGGTTGGCGAACAGCAGTTCGCCCGGCTGCACCGACAGCACCGACACCGAAGCGTCCAGCCCTTCGAGCACGGTGGTGAAGCGCTCGTGGCTGGCGGTGAGCTGGTCACGGATGCGCTTGGCTTCGGTGATGTTGGTCATGCTCGTCATCCAGCCGGTCTGCTGCCCCTTGGGGTCGATGAGCGGGCTGACGTACATGCGGCCGTCGAAGACGCTGCTGTCCTTGCGCATCACCTTCACCTCGATGCCGCCGGCGGGGCTGCGGCCCTGCAGTTCCTGCTTGAGCAGGCGGGCGTTCTCCTCCAGCCGGTCGGGCGGCCAATGTGGATACGGGGGCAGGGCACCGACGAGTTCGCTGCTGCTGTAGCCCGTCATCTGGCAGAAGGCAGCGTTGACGTAGGTGATGCGGCCTTCCAGGTCCATGGCGCGCATGCCGGTGGGCATGCTGTTTTCCATGGCGCGGCGGAAGTTGGTCTCCTGTACCAGTGCACCTTGAATCTGCCCGCGCCGGCGCATGTGGCGCCAGGTGCCCAGCAGCATCCACACCGTCAACACCGACAGGGCCACCACCATCCAGAACAGGCTGTTGCCGACCAGGCCGATGGACGTGCGATAGCCGTGGGCCCGCAGCAGCAGACCGTTGAGCGGTGGCGTCAACGGCGCGTCGCTGGTGATCTGCGGACGCACCGCACCCCGGCCGTTTTCGCCGGGCATCTGCGTGAAGGTCGACGCCAGCGTGATCTGGCGCTCGTCCAGCACCGAGATCGAATGTCGCCGCGAAACTTCTGGCGGCACGAAGCGCCGCAGCAGCGGGTCGACCGCGTATTCGGCAATCAGCGTCCCGGTGAACGCGCCGCGCTCGATCAAGGGCACGTGCAGCTGGAACACGGCTGCGCCACCGGCCGCGCGCAAGGCACGCGAATACACCGGCTGGCGTGACTCGCGAGCCGCCAGGAAGGCCTTCTCGGCCTCGGTGCCGGCGTCGAGCTCAGGCAGCTGCGGCACCGGCACGCCTTCCCCGGGCACCGGCGGGAAGATCGCCGCCCAGTGGCTGGCGCGCGGCTGGCGCTGGGCGTTCACCCAGCTGACATGGGTGACTTCGGGTCGCTCGCGCACGAAGCCTGCGGCCTGCTGGCTGAATTCGTCGGCGCTGATCTGGCGCGCCACCAGTTCGCGCGCCATGCGGATCAGGGCTTCTTCGTTCTGGATCAGGCGCAGGCCGATCTGTTGCTGGGTGATCTCGGTGTCGCGCCTCACGGAGTCGGTCTCCCGCTCGATTTCCTCGTTGCGCAAGGTCCAGAAGGCCGAAATGATCGCAGCCAGAAACAGCAGCACCGACAGCAGCGGCCCGAGCGTGGCATACCGGTCCTGGCGCGCTGGCGACTGGCGGCGCCACCAGCCGGTGAACAGCCGGCGCAAGGCCGGAGTCGCCGGTGTGGGCGGGGTGACGGGTGCAGAGTCGGGCATCGCTGGATTATCCAGCGGCTGGCCTACGTAGATTCCACATTGTGAAGTGCAACCGCACTATTTGAAATGTTCATCGGCTGTGACACACTGCGGCTCGCCGCGAAACAGACATTCAGGAGACCAGCATGTCCGCATTGCCCGAATCTTTCCTGGGCCCGACGTCCCAGGTGAGCGCCAACGACACCGACGCCCAGGAAACCCGTGAATGGCTGGACGCCCTGTCGGCGGTGATTGCCGCCGAAGGCCCCGAGCGTGCGCACTACCTGCTGGAAAAACTGCTGGAACAGGCGCGCCAAGCCAGCATCGACATGCCGTTCAGCGCCAACACCGGTTACGTCAACACCATCGAGCCCGACCAGGAAGAGCACAGCCCCGGCAACCTGGAACTCGAAGGCCGCTTGCGCGCCTACATGCGCTGGAACGCGATGGCCCTGGTGGTGAAGGCCAACCGCCTGCACCCGGCCGACGGTGGCGACCTCGGCGGCCACATCAGCAGCTTCGCCAGCGTCGCGCACATGTTCGCCGCGGGCTTCAACCACTTCTGGCACGCCGACAGCGCCGAGCGCGGCGGCGACCTGCTCTACATCCAGGGCCACAGCAGCCCCGGCATCTACGCCCGCGCTTTCCTGGAAGGCCGCATCACGGAAGAGCAGATGCTGAACTTCCGCCAGGAGGTGGGAGGCAAGGGCCTGAGCAGCTACCCGCACCCGAAGCTGATGCCCGATTTCTGGCAGTTTCCCACCGTCAGCATGGGCCTGGGCCCCTTGATGTCGATCTACCAGGCGCGCTTCCTGAAGTACCTGCACGCCCGTGGCATCGCCGACACGAAGGACCGCAAGGTCTGGGTGTTCTGCGGCGACGGCGAGATGGACGAGCCGGAAAGCCTGGGCGCCATCGGCCTGGCCGCACGCGAACAGCTCGACAACCTCGTGTTCGTCGTCAACTGCAACCTGCAGCGCCTGGACGGCCCGGTGCGCGGCAACGGCAAGATCATCCAGGAGCTGGAAGGCGAGTTCCGCGGCTCGGGCTGGAACGTCATCAAGCTGATCTGGGGCAGCAACTGGGACCCGCTGCTGGCGCGCGACAAGGACGGCGCGCTGCGCAAGATCATGCTCGACACGCTCGACGGCGACTACCAGGCCTTCAAGGCCAACGACGGCGCCTTCGTGCGCAAGAACTTCTTCGGCCGCGACCCGCGCACGCTGGAACTGGTGTCGAAGATGAGCGACAAGGACGTGTGGAACCTGCGCCGGGGCGGGCACGACGCGGCCAAGGTCTATGCCGCCTTCCACCGCGCGAACAGCGCCAAGGGTCAGCCCACCGTGCTGCTGGTGAAGACCGTCAAGGGCTGGGGCATGGGCGATGCTGGCGAAGGCAAGAACACCGCCCACCAGGCCAAGAAGCTGAGCGACGACGACATCCGCTACATGCGCGACCGCTTCAACCTGCCCATCCCCGACAGCGACCTGCCGAACATCCCGTTCTACAAGCCGGCCGACGACACGCCCGAGATGAAGTACCTGCACGAGCGCCGCCAGGCCCTGGGCGGCTACCTGCCGGCACGCCGGGCGAAGTCGGACGAGAGCTTCACCGTGCCCTCGCTGGAGACCTTCAAGGCCGTGCTGGAGCCCACCGCCGAGGGCCGCGAGATCAGCACCACCCAGGCCTACGTGCGCTTCCAGACGCAGCTGCTGCGCGACCAGGCGCTGGGCCCGCGTGTGGTGCCCATCCTGGTCGACGAGGCGCGCACCTTCGGCATGGAGGGCCTCTTCCGCCAGATCGGCATCTACAACCCTGAAGGCCAGAAGTACACGCCGGTCGACAAGGACCAGGTGATGTACTACCGCGAGGACAAGGCCGGGCAGATCCTGCAGGAAGGCATCAACGAAGCCGGCGGCATGGCCAGCTGGATTGCGGCGGCCACCAGCTACAGCACCAACAACCGGGTGATGGTGCCTTTCTACGTGTACTACTCGATGTTCGGCTTCCAGCGCATCGGCGACCTGGCCTGGGCTGCGGGCGACATGCAGGCGCGCGGCTTCCTGCTGGGCGGCACCAGCGGCCGCACCACGCTGAACGGCGAAGGCCTGCAGCACGAGGACGGCCACAGCCACATCCTGGCCGGCACGATTCCCAACTGCATCTCGTACGACCCGACCTTCGCGCACGAGGTCGGCATCATCCTGCACCATGGCCTGAAGCGCATGGTCGAGAAGCAGGACAACGTCTACTTCTACATCACCCTGCTCAACGAGAACTACCCCATGCCTGGCCTGAAGCCCGGCACCGAGGAACAGATCCTGAAGGGCATGTACCTGCTGGAAGAAGGTGCCAAGAACGGGCTACCGAAGGGCCCCTTCGAGTCCGCGCGGGTGAACCTGCTGGGCAGCGGCACCATCCTGCGCGAAAGCCAGGCCGCCAAGGTGTTGCTGGAAAAGGACTGGGGCGTGGCCGCCAACGTCTGGAGCTGCCCCAGCTTCAACGAACTGGCCCGCGACGGCCAGGACTGCGAGCGCTGGAACCTGCTGCACCCCACGGCCGAGGCCCGCGTGCCTTTCGTGGCGCTACAGCTGGGCGCGCACGCCGGCCCGGTGATCGCGTCGACCGACTACATGAAGAACTACGCCGACCAGATCCGCGCCTTCATCCCCAAGGGCCGCGCCTACAAGGTGCTGGGCACCGACGGCTTCGGCCGCAGCGACTTCCGCAGCAGGCTGCGCGAGCACTTCGAGGTCAACCGCCACTACATCGTGGTGGCAGCACTGAAGGCCCTGGCCGAAGAAGGCACGGTGCCGGCCGCGAAGGTGGCCGAGGCCATTGCCAAGTACGGCATCGACGCCGACAAGATCAACCCGCTGTACGCCTGAACCGGCCCCGCAAAACGACAACTGGAGACAGGCCATGGCATTGGTCGAAGTGAAGGTGCCCGACATCGGCGACTTCAAGGAAGTAGAAGTCATCGAGCTGCTCGTCAAGGCGGGCGACACCGTCGCGGTGGATCAGTCGCTGCTGACGGTGGAAAGCGACAAGGCCTCGATGGAGATTCCTTCGTCGCACGCGGGCGTGGTGAAGGAGCTGAAGGTCAAGCTGGGCGACAAGGTGGGCGAAGGCACGCTGGTGCTGATGCTGGAAGCGGCGGGTGAGGTGGCGCCGCCTGCAGCTGCAGCTGCCGCTGTGGCTGCGCCTGCGGGTGCCCCGGCCGCGCCTACCCCTGCGCCGTCTGCTGCACCGCCGGCTGCTGCCGCAGGCCCGGTGCAGATCGTCGTGCCCGACATCGGCGACTTCGACGAAGTCAGCGTCATCGAGGTGCTGGTCAAGGTGGGCGACAGCGTGAAGGCCGAGCAGAGTCTGATCACGGTCGAAAGCGACAAGGCGTCGATGGAGATTCCTTCTTCGCACGCCGGCACGCTGACCGAGCTGAAGGTCAAGTTGGGCGACAAGGTCGCCAAGGGCACGCTGATTGCGGTGCTTCAGCCCAGCGCATCGTCAGCACCCGCGCCGATCGCAGCCGCACCAGCCGCACCAGCCGAGGCCTCCGCGCCCGCGGCTCCGGCCGCGCCTGCGCCTTCGCCTGCGCTTTCGCCTGCGCCCACGGCTGCCGCTCAGCCGCTTGCATCGGCGCCCGCGCACGAGCCGACCGCCGCCAAAGGCAGCCTGCCGCACGCCTCCCCCAGCATCCGCCGCCTGGCGCGTGAATTGGGCGTGCCGCTGGCCGAAGTGCGTGGCAGTGGGCCCAAGGGGCGCATCACCCAGACCGACGTGCAGGGCTTCGTTCAGGGCGTGATGGCCGGCAGCGTGCAGACAGCGGCGCAGAAGGCCAAGGCGCCGGCTGCGACGGCCGCCACCGGCGGCAGCTTCCCGGGGCTGCTGGCCTGGCCGAACGTCGACTTCGCGAAGTTCGGGGCTGTCGAACGCAAGGACCTGAGCCGCATCAAGAAGATCAGTGGTGCC
>JANOBX010000260.1:0-36128 GCA_031411875.1 Burkholderiales bacterium
TGCTCAGCCTGCCCAAGGCCTGGACCGGGTTCCTCGACGGCAACGACCGCGGCGCCTCGTGCCTGGGACCGCATTCGGGCTTGAAGATGCAGGAAGTGCGCTTCAAGGCCGCACTCTACGCCTTGAGCGATCCGGCGAAGACCACCGTGATCCTGGTGACGCGGCCCGACAAAGGCGCCATCACCGAAGCGGCGCACACCTCGGCTGAGCTGCATGAACTGGGATTGAACAATCAGCGGCTGGCGATCAACGGCGTGTTCCACACCAGTGAGCGAACCGACGCGGTGGCCTGCGCCATCGAGGGCCTGGGGCAGCAGGCGCTGGACGCGATGCCAGCGTCGCTGCGCGCCCTGGCCCAGGACCGCGTGCCGCTGCGGGCCTTCGACACGGTGGGCCTGCCCGCCCTGCGCGCATTGCTGACCACCGGCGCAGGCCCGATCACAACGCCCATGACTTCGGTTGTCGACGCCACGGAACCGCTTCAAGGTCTGCACGTGCTGGCCGATGAACTGGCGGCCGCCGGGCACGGGCTGATCATGGTGATGGGCAAGGGCGGGGTCGGCAAGACGACGGTCGCCGCCGCGCTGGCTTTGGGCCTGATCCAGCGCGGCAAGACCGTGCACCTCAGCACCACCGATCCGGCCGCCCACCTGACGGGAACGCTGAACGGTGACGTGCCGGGTTTGAACGTGAGCCGAATCGACCCGAAGGTCGAGACGCAGCGCTACATCGACAAGATCATGGCCGCCAAGTCACCCAAGCTGGATGCGGCGGAGCAGGCGCTGCTGCTGGAGGACCTGCAATCGCCCTGCACCGAAGAGGTGGCGGTTTTCCATGCCTTCTCGCGCATCGTCAGCGAAGGTCGCAGCGCCTTCGTGGTGCTCGACACTGCACCCACGGGCCATTCCATGCTGCTGATGGACGCGACGGGTGCTTACCACCGGCAGATGACGCGCGAGTTCGAAGGGCACGGCGCCGCGCGCGTCGTCACGCCGCTGATGAGGCTGCAGGATGCTGCGTACACCAAGATCATTCTGGTGACGCTGCCGGAAGTGACGCCGGTGTCGCAAGCCGCAGCGCTGCAGGAAGACCTTCGCCGCGCCGGCATCGAGCCCTATGCCTGGGTGCTCAACAAGAGCGTGCTGGCCGCGGGCACCTGCGACCCACTGTTGGCCGCACGACTGGCGGGCGAGCGCAAACAGATGCTGCGCATGGCCGCCGGCTTGGCCAAGCGCATCTTCACGCTTGCGTGGCTGACTGTGCCGCCCATTGGCTTCGCCGAGCTGTCGAAGTTGGTCGCCAAGCCTTCGAGCAGTGAAGCGATCCATGGGTAAGCCCCAGCGCTTCCGCGATCGAACACACCTGATGCCTGACGCGGGCGACCTCAGGCACGATGTGTAGCGCTCGGTGGTGTGGATCGCAGATCGATGGCTTGTCCGCGGCTGCGGTGCTCTTCGTCATGACCTGGTCCCGGGCGGCGCCTCAGCGGCCAGCCAACCACGCGCGAGCGCCTCCGACGAGTTTTGCTGCGTTGCATCCACGACGATGGCACGCACGGATTCCGGGTCCCCGAGCGGCTCATCCACCGCTGTCAACTGATTGAGCACCGCTGCGTCCGCCTCCGACGGATCGGCTCCCGTGCCTTGACGCCGCTCGAGCCTCAACAGCAGCAACGGCTGCGCGGCCTCGCAGTCAAAGATGGTGAACGGTGAGGCCATCGATTCAGCCAACGCTGCGAACTCATCGCGCTCCATTCGCAGCAGGAATGCGGCATCGACCACGACCGGCCAGCCGGCCGACAGGGCGACTGTCGCTGTCTCCAGCAAGCGCGAATAAGTCCGCCTTGTTGTCGTCGGGTCGTAGATGCCACCCGGCACACGGCCCCGCGACGACTCGAGCGCGCCCAGTCCGAACAGTCGCTTGCGCTCGACATCGGAACGCACGGCAATGGCACCGACAGCTTCGACGAGAGCCTGGGCAACGAAGCTTTTGCCGGAGCCCGGCAGCCCATGTGTGATGGCCAAGCGCGCGTCGGCGCCGCGCGACATTTCCATCGCCAGCTCCAGGTACTGGGTCGCGCCGCATTGGGCGGTGGACCGCACACCCTGCTGGCCGGCCAGCGCACCCACCCTGGCCCGCACCAGCGCCCGGCAGACCATGAAGTAGCGCAGCGAGGGCAGCCCGCCGTAATCGCCGCTGGCTGAGAGGTAGGCGTTGATGAAGCGGAATGCCAGGTCACGGCGCTGGTTCGCCAGCAAGTCCATGGTCAGAAACGCCATGTCGTCGAGCACGTCAATCCAGCGCATCTCGGCGTTGAACTCGATGCTGTCGAAGGCTGTTGCCTGGCCGCTCAACTGCAGCACGTTGGACAGATGCAGGTCGCCATGGCACTCGCGCACCCGGCCCTCGCGCTGACGCGTCGACCAGAGCGGGGACAGGACCCCTTGTTGCTGGGCCAGCCAGTCTCGCAGGGCGGCCCAGTCGACCGCGCCCGCAGGGGTCGCTGTCGGTTTCAACGACGACTCGATCCCATCGAGCAGCCCTTGCACCACGCGCTGGTGGGCGGGAGCCAGTCCGAAGGCGCTGCCCACCGGCGCCACGGCAGCGTCGCGGTGGAACGCGGTGAGCGTTTGTGCCATGGCATCGACGTGGTGAACTTGCAGCGTGCCGGCGGCCAGCATCTCGCTCCACAGCGCACCGTCGGGAAAGCGGCGCATGCGCACGGCGAAATCCAGCACGGCCCCATCTCCCTCGAAGGTCGGGCCTTGCGGTCCATCGCGAACCTCGACCACGTCGAGATACAAGTCTGGCGCCAGCCGTCCGTTCAGGCGCAGCTCTTCTTCGCAGAAGTGGCGGCGCGCAGCCAGCGTCGAGAAGTCGAGGAACGGGAACTGCACCGGCTTCTTCAGCTTGTACGCCAGTGAGGGCGCGAGCAGCACCCAGGAGATGTGGGTCTCGATCAAGCTTACCGGTGCACCCTCAGCCGCTTCCAGCGAAGCGCGCAATGACGCCACGCGGTCACGTGCCAGGGTCAGGTCTTCAGCCATCTGAACTGCCATCAACGAGTAGCGGCCTGCGGTTGGCCGTTGTCCACAGCGCCATACCGACGACACCAGCGACGACCAACCCCAGGTCTTGCGGCACGCTCAGAAGGAAGGCTGCCTGCGCCCCGACGAAACACCACAAGACGGGCACCACCAACGGGCTGCGCGGGAAGGGCGCGACAGCGAAAGCCAGCAGGCCGATGGTGAAGATGGTGGTGGGACAGGGCAGCCCGAAGGTGGCAAAGGCCGGGTAGCGATGCCCAGCGAGCCACGCCCACGCGGGATAGATCAGCAACGCAAAGATGATGAGAACGAGGCCGGCCCGCGTCTGCGCGCTGAGCACCCAGCGGAACTCGAGCCTGCGCCGGACAACGCCCTGCCAGAAAAAGACGGCGGCGCCGGCCATGGAAACAGCAGCAAACGCATAGGCCGGCGGACTGATGGCCGTGAAGAACGCAAGGTGGTAGGCGAGAGCGATCCAGGCCCACAGAACCGCCAGGAGGGCCGAGACCGCCGCGCCAGCCCAACGGCCTGGCAAAAACACCAAAGCCATCGCAACCAGTGCCGTGCCGGTCAGGACCACCTGCGCCGGCCACAGCGTGACGTTGTAGTCAGCGAAGACGCCGAAGAACTGCAGGGCCGTGAAGGGAAGTTGCATGGCTACGGTTGTTGGCGATGCCGGCCGCCATCGCGGATTTCCTTCGTCATACCGGCTAGGTTTGTACTTTTCTCATATCCGGTGCTTTCCATTCCATCGGCGACCCACTGAAGGCGACCCTTCGCCTGGAAACGCGGCGTGTCTGTACCGCAGCAACCGGCTGGAATGACAACCAAATTCCTCTTCACTTGCGCTGCCCCCCGAGACGCAGCTGGCCGCGCCATTGCCGGACCAGCGCCACCAGGTCATCCCCGGCTGGGACGCCTGGCAGACCAACGAGCAACAACGCAAGCGGCAGCGTTGAGACGTAGCCGAACTGCTTGAACCCCAGAGCGCCGATCACGCCGCCGCAGACAAAGGCCGAGGCCAGGCGGATCAGCACGCCCAGGCGCGGCCGGTCCGCCACCACTCTGCCCACGGCGGTACGCCGGCCGGCGTTCCAGTAAAGCAGCTTGCCAAGCTCGATGCCGATGTCGGTGCCCACGCCGGTGATATGGGTCGTCCTGATGGCGCCCGCCACGAAGGCCAGCGCGAAGCCCAGTTGCCCGTCGGCGGCGGCCGAGCGTTTGCGGCCAATCAGACGCCTGGCAAAGGCGAGTGGCATCGTCGCTGGATCGATTCCATGCGCAGCGGAACAGGCCGTATCGCCATCAATCGCATGCCCGCGGCGAATTCACTTCGACGCCCGCGTGGCGGCCATTTCACCAAGCTTCAGAAAATAGGCTCGCGCCAGGGCCACGAGCTGATGCTCGCTCGGGTGGTCCACCACCTCGTAAGCCACGATGCGCGCCGCGGTCTGCGGCCGGTGCTTGTCGGCGTAGTGACGGAAGTCAGCGACTGCAGTGTGCGAGCCTGTGGCCAGCACCTGCTGGATGCCTTCGAGCGCAGCACAGAGCTCGGCAAAGAACTCGTGCTCGGCGCGCACACCGCTGCCATGCTGCGCCGTGGGGTGCTTGTGTGCGTGCACGCTGTTGGCCTGAACATGCTCGGCATCGAATTGCAGCACGTTGGCAGTGCGGTGGTCGGTCCAGAGCACGGCGTGATGAAGCGTCATTGGGGAAATCCATTGCGGGTGACATGAGAGCCTAGGTTGTAGTCACCGGCCCGTCTGTTGGGCAGCACACGCAGGGCTCGGCGCCTTCTGTTCGTCACCGCACAGACCGCCCGCCGCCTCGCAGCGCAGGCTGCCTTGATGCTGCATCCAACAGACGCGATCAAAGGGCGCTTACCAATGTCACGCGCAGACGGGATGCCATCGATTGCGACGACCTAGCTACTTCTTCACTTGGTTGCTGGCGACCGTGCTTGTGGTCACTGTGCCGCTGTTGGGCATCCACGCCTGGACTTTGTACCGGGACCTCCGCGATGCGCGGGAGAAGGCCTACGACGAAGTCCGAGTCAAGTCGGCAAGCGCGGCGAAGGTCGTGGAAGCCACGTTCGACCGCGCCGAGCGAATGCTGGCTTTCGTGGCGGAGCATGACGACTTTGGAAGCCTTCAAGCCCAGCGCTGCGCGGAATTTTTGCGGGGGGCTGGAGCGCATTGATCCGATGCATGCCGTCATCTCCGTTCTTGACCCGACGGGTCTGTTGATTTGCACCTCGGTTAACCGCGGCGCTCAAGCCAACGCCGCTGCCAGTTCAGCCGATACGGACGGGTTTGCCCAAGCCAGTGCCGCCGCTGGTATCCACCTGGGCAAGCCGGCCATGGACCGCCTTGGGAACAGGCCCCTTGCACCGTTGAGCATGCGCGTGCAGGACGCTGCAGGCACCACCCGGGCCATCGCCGTCGTGTCTCTTGACCTGTTGCGCCTGGAAGAGCTTCTGGCAGGTGATTGGCCTGCGCCTGGCGGCGTGCTGGCGCTGGTGGATGAGCACGACCACTTTCTCGTTCGCAGCCCGGACACGCTGAAGTGGTTGGGGCAGAGCGCCTCGAAAGCGGCGCGGTCGACGCGTGCCCGCTCCCCGGGCCAGATCATCCACGCGCCAGGCGCAGACGGCGTCGAAAGAGTCTTTGCAACGACGCCGGTTGCCAAACACCGCTTGCGCGTCATCGCCAGCACGCCCACTGATTTGCTTCTAGCCCGATCCCGACTAAAAGTGCGGAGCGAGCTCACCGTGGCCGGCCTGGCTCTGCTGCTGGCGGGGCTTCTCGCCTACGTGGGCGCCAGGGCCCTGGCGCGCCCCCTGCGCAGTCTGGCGGGATCTGCAAAGCACTTCGCTGCCGGCGATCAAGCCGCTCTGGCCGATGAATCCCTGCCCGGTGAGTTCAAGGAACTGGCTGCCGAGATGAATGCCATGCACCTGGCACGCCACCACAGCGAAGCCAACGCCAGGGCGGCGGAGAAGCGGGCGTTGCGGCTGTCCAGGTTCTACGAAGCGAGCTCACGAACCAACCAGGCCATCGTCAGGCTCAAAGAACCCGGCGAGCTCTACGACACCCTCTGCCGCGTGTGCGTCGAAACGGGCCAGGCCAGCATGGCGTGGATTGGCCTTTTCCAGGGAGACCGTCTCACCGCTGTGGCGTGGGCTGGCGACGCGAAGGCGTATACGGACGGCTTTGGCCAGAATCTCGACCTCAGCCCGCTCGCGCATCCGGCGGGCGGGACACTCGGCGCCTCCGTGCTCAACGGCCAGATTCGCGTCGTCAACGATTACATCCACGACGACCGCACCGTGCCGTTCCGGGCCAACGCGGCGCCGTTCGAGGTGCGTGCCTCCGTCATCGCGCCGTTCTCGCGCGCAGGTGCTGTCGTCGGCACCCTCAATTTGTATGCGCAGGAGCCTGATTTCTTCGACGCCGAAGTCGTGCGCCTTCTGGCAGAGATGGTCGCCGACATCTCGTTTGCCCTCGACAACTTCGAGAAGGCCGCCGTGCAGGTACTAATGCAGGCTGAAGTGCTCAAGCGCGCGACCGAGCTGTCAAGAATTGTCGAATCGGCGATGGATCCCATCATCACCATCGACATGGCACGGCGCATCCTGGTGTTCAACAGTGCCGCGGCCAAGGTATTCCGGATTGGTGCATCCGATGTCATTGGCCAAACGCTGGACAGGTTCCTACCGGCAGCATCCAGGGCCACGCACGCGGGCCACGTCCTGGCCTATGCGCAAGGCCGCACGGACGCGGGCGCCGCCGTTGCCGCGCGCTGTCTGACCGGATTGCGTGCCGACGGAACAGAGTTTCCGATGGAGGCGTCCATCTCCCGCACCGGCGAGGGCGACGAGGTGCAGATGACCGTGGTGCTTCGCGATGTCACCGGCGCGCGCGAAGCCGAAGCGTTGCGGCTCGCCGCAGGGCAGGCCGAAGCCTCGAGCCGGGCCAAGACGCAGTTCCTTTCGAGCATGAGCCACGAACTGCGCACGCCCCTGAATGCCGTGCTGGGGTTCTCCCAGCTGCTTCAGGAGGGAGCCAAGAACAAGCTCGACGGACGAGAGCGCCGGCAGCTGGACCTGATCTTCCTGGCCGGCGCCCACCTGCGGGCACTGGTCGATGACGTTCTGGACGTTTCCGCCATCGAGTCGGGGCAACTTTCGCTGACGCTGCGCGACTTTGATCTCGGCAGCCTGCTGGACGGCGTAGTCCGCATGAGCGAGGCAGCAGCCAGGGAAGGCGCAATCCAGCTGGTTCCGGCCTTTGCCAACGGAGAGCCCGTGACACTGCGAACCGACCCAATACGGCTGCGCCAGGTGGTGCTCAATCTGGTGTCCAACGCGATCAAGTACAACCAGCCCGGAGGGGCCGTGACGATCGGCATCGAGCCGGTGTACGGCAGAGTGGCCATCACCGTGGCGGACACCGGCCTGGGCATGACACCCGAGCAGTTGGCGAACCTCTACCAGCCCTTTAATCGCCTGGGGCGCGAAGCCAGCCAGATTGCCGGTTCAGGCATCGGCATGGCACTGGTAAGGCAACTGGTCGAACGCCTGGGCGGTTCGATCAGCGTCCAAAGTGAGCCCGGCGTGGGCACGCAAGTAAGGGTGGAACTCTTGAGGGCCAAGGTTGCGCAGCCGCTGCTCTCAGAGACAGACGTTCGTGCCATCGACTTCGATGCGCCGTCAGCAGACGGCACCGATCCATCAGGCCTGGTGCTCTACATCGAGGACAACCCCGTCAACGTGATCCTGGTCGAAAGCATGTTGCGCTGCTGGCCCGGGGTGCAATTGGCGGTGGCCACAGACGGTGCCTCCGGGATCGAGCAGGCGTCGGCGCTGTTGCCGGACGTTCTTCTGCTCGATATGCACCTGCCGGACATGTCGGGGCTGGAAGTTCTGCGCGCGCTCCGCAGCAACGCGACAACCACGCACCTGTGTGTGGTTGCCTTGTCCGCAAGTACCACACAGGAAGGTGTGACGGCGGCCAAGGCGGCCGGTGCACGGGACTATTGGACAAAGCCTGTGGATGTCGCGTCGTTCCAGGAAGGCATCAAAGGGCTACTTCAACGCCCGGCGCCCCTTTCCCCTACTCCGGTCGAAAGCCCAGGACCGTCCTGAGTCGCAGGGGCGTCGGCCCACTTCAGGGCCTTGCAGGATCTCATTTGCGGTGTTCTCGTCTTTACCCTGACGAACATCAGCCGTCCATCGTTTGAGGGTGAAGAGGGGCGCGGACTGGTGGTTCAAGTTGTGCAGCCCGCCAGTTGGCGGGCAGAGATGCATTCCTTGGACCAGAGCCCCCAGCGGGCATGCGGAGAGGCGGATTAAGGCCTTCCAGCCAGCGAAGCGGAAACCACGACCACGGCAGCCGCACTCGTGCTGGAAATGGGGTCTTCGGCTGGCAAACCCGCTCCGACAACGGCACAAAGCAGGAGTACCACCATCGCCGATGCAGCGACCGCCCCACGAACATGAATGCCCGTGCGTTCACGAAGGTCCGCACGTGCCCCGGGGAGGCACACGATCGCCGCCATCAGGCAGAACACGGCCGCCGGCAGATCATGCGGGACGAGCAGGAGACTGCAGCCGTACAGCAGCGCTGCCGCGAGCCGCCATATCGCGTCGCCGAAGAACGAAGCGGCCATTGCAGCGCGCGTGGGGTTTGGTGCAGGCATGGCTGTGGTTGTACCGAGCGCGTCCATTGGCGTCCGTGCGTTTCCGAACTCCCAGCATCGACGAAGCGCGCGCCGCACGGCGCCAGCGACCTGGATGTGCCTTGGCCTCTATGTTCGCCAGCGCCCGGACGCCCCGTGGATGCACATGCATGCTTCCTCGACGCTGGCAGGTCAGCGCGCAAACCAAGGTGGCGGTCATGTCGGAAAGCACTGAATCCTTCATCAAAGCTGAAGAGGCCGGGTTTAGCTGGGAACGCCGCGCTTCGCGTCCTGAAGACGACCATGTGCTGGGACACACCTCGAACTGGCTGAATGCGCTCCCATTTGGCATACGCCCGGTTCATCTGCAGCGTGCTTTTCCGCGGATCGCCAACGATTTGGCGCGGCTGTGGGCGGAAACACCAGCGCTTGACCTGTACTTCGAGGAAAAGGAGTTCAGTCCTCGCGACGACCGTCGCGGATTCCCGCCGCTCATCAAGGAAGAATTGCTGGCGATGCACCTCTACTCCCTGCGCAACCGACGAGTTTCGTACGAGCAACGGGCTCAGCAACGCAGGGCGCTGCTGGGTTGACGTGGGAGCGGTGCAACTGCGGCAATACCACAGGCGTAAGCGAGTCTTGGTACGCCAGGCCGAGCCACGCGAACGTATCGATCTTCGTAGGCTCCCTTCATGCGGTAGCCCGCACTGAGGACACCCAACGGGCGGCTTGCTTGCCACCCATTGCACGGGCTGCGCTTACATGACGTTGCACCCGTCGGTGGTCTTCCGAACGGATGCAAGTTGATACCTCTGAAGACAATCGAGCCATGCACTCAATCATCACCCACAGTCCGCTCCTTGAACGGATGCAAGAGGCCCAGTTGCCTTCAACCAAGGCCGTCGGCGCCCTGCCAACGCTGGCAGTTCGCGAACCCGCGACCTTACGCGTGCTCGTCGTAGATGATTGTCCCGTTCAGCAATTACTGGCATCTGTCTTGCTCGCAAGATGGGGCATCCGACCCGAAATCGCGAGCGATGGGATGGAAGCAGTGCTGATGACGAACGAACAGCACTTTGACTTGATACTGATGGACATCCACATGGGCGTCCTCGACGGCGTCGCTGCGACCAAGCGCATCCGCCAGAACGAGCGTCGCCACGGTGGCCCCGAAGTTCCTATCGTGGCCTACACGGCGGAGCCCCTCGGTGCCGGCCAACCCTTGTGGGCCGATGCCGGAATTTCTGCGGCCCTTGCGAAACCATGCCAACCCGCCGAGATGGCCGAGTGTTTGCAGCAATGGTGCGGCGTTACGGTGGAACCGCTGCAGCACTGAGCTGAGCCTGACAACAAGCCGCGGCAATCATCGTCCCACTGTGTGCGAGAGCGCACAGACGGTGGTGTGCTTCCCGTCGACAGTGCTAGATGCTGTCTGTAGTCGTCCTTGCGTCAGAGTCGAAGTGTCATTCTTGCCCAGGCCAGAGGGCCAAGGCACGCAAAGATGCAATTCCGCCTTCGTTGGCGGCAGGCCCGATGAGCGTTTCTTCCACCGTCCTTGCAGTTTTTTGCCAAGGGCTTCGCAAGTACGCCTCCCTGACATGTCAGGCGCCTCAATTGCCGCGGCACCTCCACCTTCGCTGGAGCAACTGCCCATGCCGCTGAACCAACCAAAAAACAACCACCTTTTGGCAGCTCTCGAGGCCAAAACCTTGGCCCGGTGGAAGCCGCACTTGAAGCCGGTCGTGTTCAAGCTGGGCGCGGTGCTCTACGAATCAGGTGGCACGCTCGACTACGTCTACTTCCCTACCTCGGCCATCGTCTCTCTGCTTTACGTCCTGGAGGACGGCGACTCCGCTGAAATCGCGGTCGTGGGCAACGAGGGCTTGGTTGGCATATCCGTTTTCATGGGCGGTGAATCGACCCCAAACCGCGCGGTGGTGCAAAGCGCCGGGAATGGGTTCCAACTACCTTCGAGTGTGCTGAAAGAGGAGTTCAAGTCCGCTCCCGTGCTGCACCTGCTGCTGCGCTATACGCAGGCCTTGATCACGCAGATGTCGCAAACGGCGGTCTGCAATCGCCACCACTCTATCGACCAGCAACTGTGCCGGTGGCTTCTTCTCAGCCTCGACCGGCTGAGCGGGAATGAGCTCGTGATGACCCAGGAACTCATCTCGAACATGCTCGGCGTTCGAAGAGAAGGCGTGACGGAGGCAGCCTTGAGCCTTCAGAAAGCCGGGCTCATTCAGTACGTACGTGGGCGCATCACCGTTCTCGACCGGCCCGGCCTTGAGAAGAGGACTTGTGAGTGCTACGCGGTGGTCAAAAGGGAATACGACCGGCTTCTTCAGAAACGCCCAGCTGAGGTGGAAGCACGGGTTCAGAGTGATTGACCATGAACTTTCTTCCGAAAATTGAGGCGAACTGCCATGACTCGATCTGACCCCAAAAAGAATCACCTGCTCGCGTCCTTGCCAGCCGCGGAGTGGAGACGCTGGCTGCCGCAACTTGAACTCGTCGAACTCACCCTGGGGCAGGTGCTCTATGAGCCGGGCAGCACGATGACGCACGTGTATTTCCCCACCACATCCATCGTGTCGATGCTGTATGTAATGAAAAACGGCGAGTCCGCAGAGATTGCCGTCGTCGGCTTCGAGGGACTCATCGGAATCCCCTTGTTCATGGGCGGCGAATCCACATCCAGTCGGGCGGTGGTGCAGGACGCGGGGCAGGCATACCGCCTTCCTGCGGCTGCCATCAAGAAGGAATTTGAGGAGGCTCCAGTGCTGCACCTGCTGCTCCGCTTTACGCAGGCGCTTATCACGCAAATGGTGCAGACGGCCGCGTGCAACAAGCACCACACACTGGAACAGCAACTTTGCAGGTGGTTGTTGCTGAGCTTGGACCGGTTGCCCGCCAACGAGCTTGTGATGACCCAGCAACTCATTGCCAACATGCTGGGGGTAAAGCAGGAAGTGGTGCTAAGCGCTGAGCAAAAACTTCAAGAGGCTGGCCTTATCCAATTCAAAGACGGGCACATTACTGTCCTCAGCCGCTCTGGAATCGAAGCTGCGGCGTGCGAGTGTTATCTCGCAGTACGAGGCGATTACGAACGCCTGTTGCCACGAGAGACGGCGAAATAACCTTCTCCGCGCCCTGGCACCCCGGCACCTTGAGCCTGCCATCCCCTCGCAGCCGTAATTGTCACGGACGTGGCAGTACTTCGCCTGCCAGGGGCTCCAGTCCCACCCAGTGCATTGCGAGAAGCGACTGCGGCGCGCGCTTCAGGCCCCAAGACGCGAGTCCGGCCTTGCGGGCGTGTTGCAGGGATCTGAAGTCAGGCCGCGCAGTGGACCTCAGGCGACCTGGGTGCCTCGGTCACCCGCCAGCAAGGCCTCAATGTCGCCGAGAGCCCCGATGGCAGCGCGCCGGCCGCCGGCCCGTACGAAGGCGCAGGCGGCCTCGACTTTGGGCGCCATCGAGCCTGCAGAGAACGCATGGGCCGCAAGCGCCTGTGGGGTCGTGTTGCCGACGGCGCGCTGCGTCGGCAGCCCCCAGTCCAGGTACACCGCATCCACGTCCGTGGCAATGATCAGGCAGTCGGCATGCAATTCGGTAGCGATGAGGGCGCTGCACAGATCCTTGTCGATGACGGCTTCAACGCCTTGCAGCCCGCCGCCTTCATGTCTGGGCACGACGGGGATGCCACCACCACCGGCCGCGATGACGAGCGTTCCGCGCGCCAGCAGCCCGCGGATGACTTCAAGGCCCGTCACGCGCAGTGGCTTCGGCGAAGGCACCACTCGCCGCCAGCCAGCACCGTCGGCCGCCATGGCCCAACGGCGCCGCTCGGCGAGATCGTCGGCCTCTGCCTTGGTGTAGACGGGTCCGATCGGCTTGGTCGGTGTCTGGAAGGCCGGATCCAGCGGATCGACCTCGACCCGGGTCAGCAGCGAGGCCACCGCGCGCGACGCGGGCAACAGGTTGGCCAGCTCCTGCTCCAGCAGGTAGCCGAGCATGCCTTCCGATTCAGCATCCAGCACGTCCAGCGGGTAGCTGTCGACGGCCGTGTAGGCAGCCGATTGCAGCGCCAGCAGGCCGACTTGCGGGCCGTTGCCATGCGTGAGCACCATGTCGTGCGCCGCGGCCACGCGCGCCACCTCCGCACAGGCGATGCGGATGTTTGTCAGCTGGTTGCTGGCGCTGGGTAACTGCGTGCGGCGCAGCAGCGCGTTGCCTCCCAGCGCTACCACGAGCCTCATGGCGTGCTCATGAGAGTGTTGCCACCAGCACCGCCTTGATGGTGTGCAGGCGGTTCTCGGCCTGAGTGAAGACCACCGACGCTTCCGACTCGAAAACGGCGTCGGTGACCTCGATCTCGCTGAGGCCATACTTTTCGTGCACCTCGCGGCCCACCTCGGTGTCGAGGTTATGGAAGGCCGGCAGACAGTGCATGAAGCGGGTGCGGGGTTTGCCCGTGGCCAGCATCAGCGCGCTGTTCACCTGGTAAGGCAACAACTGATCGATGCGCTGTTTCCAGACCTCGTCGGCTTCGCCCATCGACACCCACACGTCGGTGTACAGGAAGTCTGCACCCGCTACGGCTTTGCGCGGATCGGTGTCGATCATGATGCTCGCCCCTGTCGTCTTGGCCAGCTCACGCATCTGCGCGACCAGCGCAGCAGGTGGTGCCAGCGCCGCAGGGCTGCAGACGCGCACATCCATGCCCATCTGGACGCCGCCCACCAGCAGGGAACAACCCATGTTGAAACGCGCGTCGCCGAGGTAGCAGAACGAGAGCTCGTGCAGCGGTTTCTCGCCGAACTCCTGCATCGTCAGCAGGTCAGCCAGCACCTGCGTGGGGTGGGCTTCATCGGTGAGGCCGTTCCACACCGGAACATGCGAGAACCTCGCGATATCCTGCACAACCGTCTGGTGGAAGCCGCGGTACTCGATGCCGTCGAATATTCGTCCCAGCACACGCGCGGTGTCCTTCAGTGACTCCTTGTGGCCCAGCTGCGAACCCGCCGAGTCCAGGTACGTCACGTGCCCGCCCTGGTCATGAACGGCGACCTCGAACGCACAACGCGTCCGCGTCGAGCTCTTCTCGAAGATCAGCGCCACGTTCTTGCCCTTCAGGCGCTGGTGCTCACTGCCTGCGGCCTTGGAGCGCTTCAGCTCGGCCGCCAGGTCAATCAGGAACCGGATCTCACGCGGGCTGAAGTCGACGAGGTCGAGCAGGCTGCGGTTGCGAAGGTTGAAACTCATGTCGCTCCCGGGTCAGATCGCATCGCGTTCGATCGGGCAGCTCATGCAATGGCTGCCGCCCCGGCCGCGCCCGAGTTCGCTGCTGGGCATGGTGATGACCTCGACGCCGGCCTTGCGCAGCAGGGTGTTGGTGTAGACGTTGCGGTCGTACGCCATGACCACGCCGGGTGCCACGCACAGCAGGTTGTTGCCGTCGTCCCACTGCTCGCGTTCCGATTCGTAGGCATCGCCGCCGGTGGCCACGGTGCGGATCTTCGGCAGGCCCAGCGCCGCAGCCACCACCTCAACAAAAGGCTTCGTTTCCGTGCGCACGTCCAACGCGCCCGGCTGCTTGCCTGGCCGCAGGCTGTGGACCCGCACCGCATCCACCATCTCGGGGAAGATCGTGGCCAGGTCACGGTCGCAGAAACTGAACACGGTGTCCATGTGCATGGCGCCGCGCGACTTGGGAATCTGCGCGGCCAGCACGTGTGTGGCACCGCCCGCGGCAAACAGGCTGCGCGCCAGCTGGGCCACGCCCTGCGGCGACGTGCGTTCGCCCATGCCCACGAGCACTACGCCCTGGCTCAGCGGCATCACGTCGCCGCCTTCCAGCGAGGCCAGGCCATGGTCCTTGTCGGGGTCGCCCCACCAAATGTGGGTTCTCGGACCGAACTGGGGGTGAAAGCGGTAGATGGCCGTCATGAGCAGAGTCTCTTGCCGGCGCGCCGGCCAGAACATCGAGCACAGCACCACACCGTCGCCGACCCAGAAGCTGTTGTCACGCGTGAAAAGCGTGTTGGGTAGCGGCGGCAGCAGCAGGTCGTCATGCGCGGAGAAGCGACCGAGCAGCCCGGTGAGCTCGAAAGGCACTTCGGCGCGCGCCACGCCGCCGATCAGGTGCTCGGCGAGTTTGGCCGGCGGAAGGTCTTCGAGCCAGGGCCGCAACTGGGCCGCGGTCTCTGCATCGACGAAGTTGGGGCCCAACTTGCGGTCGAGCAGCCACTTGCGTGCGGCAGCAACGGCCACCGTGACCGAGAGCATGTCGTGCATTTCCAGCACGTCCACGTCGCGCTCCTTTAGAGCGCTGGTGAAGGCGTCGTGGTCGTTGCGCGCCTGGCTGACCCACAGCACGTCGTCGAACAGCAGATCGTGGCAATTGGCGGGCGTCAGGCGCTTCTGCGCCAAGCCCGGGCGGCAGACCATCACCTTGCGAAGACGGCCGACTTCGGAATGCAGACCTTGGGTCGTCATCGGGTCACTTTCGTTGAGTGTTGCGGCACTGGTTCGGTGTTGACCGGCGGCCATTCGCGGCCGGCCAGGCGGAAGTCAAAGGCTCAAGCGACCCACCCACAGCATGTAGGCAGAGACCACCGCCACCAGCAGCAGCACCGCCAGGATCACTTGCTCGGTGCCGGTGAACGCGCGCTCGGCACGCTGCCTCTTGGCCAGCAGGTAGATCGCCGCGCCGGGCGCATAGAGCAAGGCGCTGAGCAACAGGTACTTCAAACCCGCGGCGTACAGCAGCCAGGCGCAGTAGACGGCCGCCAGCGCGGTGATGGAGATGTCGCGCGCAGGGTGGTTGACTTCGGCTTGGGCTGCGGCCGCAACGGCTCCACCTGACGCGCCCGCCCTGCCCGTCCACGCCAGCTTCAGGCCGTAGATGGCGCTGAACAGGTAGGGGATGAGGATCATCGCCGTGGACAACGAGATCAGCGCCAGATACGAGGCCTTGGAGATCAATGTCAGGATCAGAAAGAGCTGCACCATGCCGTTGGTCAGCCACAGCGCGTGGGCGGGCACGCCCTTGCCGTTCTGACTGGCCAGCCACCTCGGCATGACGCCGCCGCCCGCCGGCGTGAAGAGCGATTCGGCGGCCAACAACGTCCAGGCCAGGAAGCCGCCGCCCACCGAGACGATCAGGCCCGCGTAGATCGCCACCGCGCCCCAGGTACCCACCACCTTTTCGAGCACCGGCGCCATGGAAGGGTTCTTCAGCGCTGCCAGTTCGGGCTGCGAGAAGATGCCCAGCGACAGCAGCGAGACGCCCATCAACAGGGCCAGGCAGACGACAAAGCCGATGACCGTGGCACGGCCCACATCTTCGCGCCGCGCGGCGCGGGCCGAATAGACGCTAGCACCTTCGATGCCGATGAACACCCACACCGTCACCAGCATGGTGCTGCGCACCTGTTCGAGCACCGAGCCGAGCTTTGGGTCACCCCAGTAATTCAGCTCGAAGGTGCTGACCTGGAACGCCATGGCCACCAGCACGATGAACAGCAGCAGCGGCAACACCTTGGCTGCCGTGACGACCGCGTTCAGCACCGCCGCACCCTGGATGCCGCGCAGCACCAGGAAGTGCACCGCCCACACCACGATCGACGCGCCGATGATCGCCGAGGCAGTATTACCTTCGCCGAAGGCTGGGTAGAAGTAGCCCAGCGCACTGAAGGCTGCAACCAGGTAGCCGACGTTTCCGATCCAGGCACTGACCCAGTAGCCCCAGGCTGCGTTGAAGCCCACGTACTCGCCCGACAGGGCGCGGGCATAGGCGTACACGCCGTTGTCAAGCTCGGGCTTGCGCACCGCCAGCATCTGGTACGTGAAGGCCAGCATCAGCATGCCGACGCCGGTGATCGCCCAACCGATGACGATGGCACCAGCGCCGGCGCCCACGGCCATGTTCTGCGGCAGGCCGAAGATGCCGCTGCCGATGATCGAGCCGATCACCAGCGCGACCAAGAGGCCCAGGCCGAGCTTGCCCTTCTCAGCAACAACGACTGCGGCCAGCGCAGGTTTCGCGGAACCGCTGACCGGGATGGCGGTGATGACAGAAGCGGGCATGATCTCAACCAATCGGCGGTCTAGGAAAACCACAAGTTAGGCGTTTGCGAATCGGCCGTCTGTGCGATAGCGCGCCCCCAGGCATGCGCCGCGTAGGTCGAACGTGAAGGACGTGGATCTGGCCGGGCCCGGGTTGTAAAGTGAAGAGCCGTGCGGCCATCGCAGGCGCCGTCAACCAATGAACATTGCTCAGCGTCTCAGAGACTTTCCATAGCCTGCCGGCTCATGCCCTATCTCGGGCGCGCAGTGCCACGGTTCGATTGATGTCTTCGGCACGGTAAGGCGTGCGCACGACTCTGTACGCGTACGTATGGGTGGCCCGATGACGAGTCCCTAAGGTCGGCGTCCCAGGTGATCACGGCTGATGGCGGCTTCAAGCGGCATCGGGCCGGCGGTCGCGACCCACGCCGACATCAAGGACTCCCATGACATCCCAAGAAACCCTGCGCGTGGCCCTGCTGGCCGCGTGCGGTTTGATGCTCGCCGCCAGCCCGGTGTCTGGCCAGACTGCCGAGCCCGGCTGCTTCTACGGCGGCGCTGCGCCGGGCGAAGCCCGCGCGCGCATCGACAAACGACGGATCACGGACCCCATCCTGAGCACCCCTGGGGCCAGCGCCCGGCCGACCGTGACGGCCACCACGCCCGTGGCCGGCACGCCCGTCGTCAGCGACGTGGCGCTGAACAACAGCGTCTCGGCCGCCTTCAGCAAGGACATGGCACCCGCAACGCTGACCACCATCGCCGACGGCGGGGTGATGGTCGGCACCATCATCGCCAGTGCCGGGATGACGATCTCCACGGCCGGCCAGACCGCACAGACGACCTTGGTCGCACGCGCCCTGAGGCTGATCGCCTCGGTGACGATAGTGAACACCACGATCGTGGCCCCCGCGCCATGAACCAACGCCGACCCGGGCACCGGGTCGGCCTTCGCCCTGAAGGCGACCAGGCCAGCGTTCCCAGCCCACATCGATGATTCCCCCCGCGGAAGCGGCCAACGAAGCGGAGCGGCTGCGGTCGCTGCGCACGCTGAACATCCTGGACACGCTGCCGGAAGAGCGCTTCGACAGGCTCACCCGGCTGGCCAGGCGTCTCTTCGGCGTGCCCATCGCCCTGGTCAGCCTGGTCGACGCCAACCGCCAGTGGTTCAAGTCCTGCGACGGACTCGCCACAAAGGAAACCCCGCGCGACATCTCGTTCTGCGGGCACGCCATCCTGTCGGGCGAGATTCTGATGATTCCAGACGCCCTGCTCGACGAGCGCTTTCACGACAACCCGCTGGTCGTCGGCGAACCGGGCGTGCGCTTTCATGCCGGCTGCCCCTTGATCGGACCGAACGGCAGCCGGCTGGGCACGCTGTGTCTGATCGACCGCGAGCCCAGGCGGCTGGACGACAACGACCTGGAACTGCTGCGCGACCTGGCGGACATGGCCGAGCAGGAGCTGGCTGCCGTGCAGATGGCCAGCTGCGACGAACTGACGCAGTTGTCGAACCGGCGCGGCTTCGTGGCGATGGCCCAGCACACCCTCAGCCTGAGTGCGCGACTGGGCCAGCACGCCACGCTTCACTTGTTCGACCTCGACGACTTCAAGCGCGTCAACGACCGGTACGGACATGCCGAAGGTGACCGGGCGCTGCTGGCTTTCGCGACCCTGCTCAAGCAGGCGTTCCGCGCATCCGACGTCGTGGGCAGACTCGGCGGCGACGAGTTCGTCGCGCTGGAGATCAACGCCCCACCGGGACAGGGTTCATCAGCGGCCGTCGAGCGGCTGCGCCAGGCCCTTGCCCATCACAACCGCTCCAGCCCGCAAGGCTCTGACCTCTGCTGCAGCGCCGGCCAGGTCGCCTATGAGCCCACGCGGCATCGAACGGTCGACATGCTGCTAGCTCAGGCGGACGGGCTGATGTACCAGAACAAGCGACGGAGCAGGAAGACCTAGCCCCGGCCGGGGTCCCTGTCTCTCCGTCCGAGATCGCTCGGACGAAACTGCTTCGAACAGCCGCAGAGCTTGTTCGCAGGTCTTCCGGCTGCCCCGGAAAGGCCATGTCCGGCCCGTTCACGGCATGCCGTCTGTACAGAGGCGCTCCAGGCCCGTCACGAGACGGGTCAGCGCGAGCTTCAAGGCCTCTTATCGGAGAAACGACACCATGTACCTGAACACTTCCTTCTTGCATGCGTTCGCATGCTGCGTCGGTCTGGGCCTGGCGAGCCCTGGCGAAGCTACGGCACAGACCCTCATCTTCAACACCGGCGTCGACGCCAAGGGGCGGCCGCTGAGCGTGGGCTCGAGCGATCCGCATTGGACCGTTTCAGCAGACCCCGGGTCAAGCAGACCTCAGTCGGCTGTCGCAAGTGCAGTCTTCATCGAGTTCCCGACGAGACCCGATTCAACCTGGATCTGGGTCAGCGTCAACCCGGCTGCCGTCAACACGCCCTACACCTTCCGCACCACGTTCTTTCTCGACCCCGAAGAAGCGCTCACGTCGCAGCTCGACGGCCGCTGGTCTGTCGACAACATCGGCCATATCGCACTGAACGGTGCGCCGCCCAAGGGCACCGGTGCACTTGCGCTGCGTGAATCGCTGGCCAGCAACTACCAAACCTTCCACGACTTCGCCATCCTTGGCGGATTCGTGGCCGGCATCAACACGCTTGACTTCATCGCCACAGACTTCGGCGGCGTTGCCGGCCTGAACGTCAGTGGCTTGCGCATCAGCGCAGTGCCGGAGCCGGTAAGCTCTGCACTGCTCCTAATGGGGTTGGCCACTTTGGCCCGTCGGACTTGGCCAACCCTGTCCCGCTCCCGCAACTGAACGGATCTCCAGACCGTTCCGATCCCGACGTCTCTGCCTTTGTGGCCGCTGGCCTGTCGGCCAGCGGCAAGCGCGCCATCAGTTGTTGGCGTTGATCCTGCGCAGGGTGCAGGCCAGCACACCGCCGGAGTTGACGGGCAGCCCATGAATGGCATTGCCGCTGTCGTGAATCACGAACTGGATGTCCAGCGACCCCGCCGAAGCCCCGCCGAGCGTGTGCTGGTAGGAAATCTTGCCGGTGCAATTGGGAAGGTTGTTGGCTTGGCCGGTCAACTGCTGCGGGATGATTTGGCCGCCCAAGTTGACTGTGCCCTCGCAATTCCAATCGGCTGTGCGGTTGGCGGTGCAATGGCCCAGCATTCGGGTGGGTGTTAACTGTGGGCCAGGCAACAGGCCTTCGCACGTGTAAACCCAGCTGCCCTTGGTGGTGTCGGACCTGCACGCCGGGCCGGCGAACGCTGATGGAACAACAAGGCAAGAAATCATCAGAATGAGGGAGAGTCTCTTCATGGCGTTTCCTTCGGTTGAATGAGAGCGGCACAGCAGAACGGCCTGATGCGCTCGTCACCCAGACGCGGGATCCAACGCATTGCGGACATCGCGAGGAAACAGTGAAGTGATCAAGCACCAGGGCGCTTAACATCCCGCTCGCCGTCCGCCCGGCGGCTCGCTGCGGAGGTGCCCTTGGACGAGCTGAGCCAACTCATCGCACGCGTCAACGCCGAAGAGAGCGGCGCGCGCGAGCAACTGTTCGCCGCGGCCTATGACGAACTGCGCAAACTCGCTCGTTCTCGCCTGTATTCCGGCGGCCGCTGCACGGTGCTGGACACCACGGCTTTGGTGCACGAGAGTTATCTGCGCTTCATGCGCAATGGCGCCCTGCAAAGCGCAGATCGCCGTGCCTTCTTTGCGTACGCCGCGAACGTCATGCGGTCGGTGATCATCGACACCGTGCGCGAACGCCAGGCATTGCGTCGCGGTGGCGATCTTCAACGCTTGACGCTCGACACCGCGGTGTCCGACGCCCTACCCAATGGCGAAGAAGAAGTGCTGCGTGTGCACGATGCCCTGGCGGCGCTCGCAGAGGTTGAGCCGCGCCTGGCGCAGGTGGTGGAGATGCGCTACTTCGGTGGCTACAGCGACCTTGAAATCGCCGAAGCGCTCGGCCTCACCGACCGCACCGTGCGGCGAGACTGGGACAAGGCCCGCCGTCTCCTGCTGGCCCTGCTCGACGACTGACCCGGTTGTGGGCGCGTCCCCGGCAACGCCGAGCTGGCAGACGGAACGCGTCGGCCATGCCCGCCGTTCGCGAATACGCCATGCACGGGTGAATCTGTCCGGTTTCCACACCCGTTGCCGTCTGGTCATGTAAACCCCATGGCGCTGACCCGACTGGAATTGGCCGAGCTGAGTTCGCGGCTTGACGAAGCGATGGCCCTGCCCGAGCACGCCCGCGACGGCTGGCTGGCCGTACTGCCTGACACTCTGCTGGCGGGGGTGCCCCTGCGCGAGCGACTGCGAAGGCTGCTCCAGCTGCCTTCTGGGGACCTTCCCGGCCTGCCGCTCGCAGCCCTGCCGCAACTGGACGAACCGGCGCCAGCCGCCGCGCACGAGGGCGAACGCGTCGGGTCCTGGCGGCTGTTGCATCACATCGGGCAGGGCGGCATGGGCACGGTGTGGCTGGCCGAGCGTGCCGACGGCGCGTATGAAAGGCAGGTGGCCCTGAAGCTGCCGCGCATCGCATCCAGCGAACAACTGGTGGCGCGCATGGCGCGTGAACGCCACATTGCTGCACGGTTGGAGCACCCGGCCATTGCGCGCCTCTACGACGCCGGGCTCGACGAGCTGGGCCGCCCGTTCATCGCCATGGAATATGTCGCGGGCGTTCCCATCGACCGATGGGTGCGCGAACAACGGCTGGGCGTGCCGGAAACTCTGGCGTTGTTCGTGGAGGTCGTGCGCGCGGTCGCCCACGCGCATGGCCGCCTGGTGGTGCACCGCGACATCAAGCCGTCCAACGTCATCGTCGGACGCGACGGCAAGCCCTGCCTGCTGGACTTCGGCATTGCCAAGCTCCTGGGTGACGGTGACAACGCCGCCATGGCGCCAACCGCAGACGCTGGCAGGGCACTGACCCCGCATTACGCTGCGCCCGAACAACTGGCCGGTGGCGCCGTGGGGGTTCAGGCCGACGTGTATTCGCTGGGCGTACTGCTGCACGAATTGCTGACGGGCCGGCTGCCTGTGCGGCCCGGCGCCTCCGAAACCGCCGCCCCGCTGGCCAGTCAGCAGGCCGACGATGCCGGCCGTGGCCGCGCCTTGCGAGGCGAACTCGACGCAATCCTTGCCAAGGCGATGGCGTTTGCACCTTCAGACCGCTACGCCAGCGCTGACGCCTTGGCCGAAGACCTGCAACGCCACCTGCGTGGCGACAGCGTCTCGGCCGCGCCCGACAACACCTGGCGTGCACTGCGCAAGGTGCTGCGCCGCCACCGACGCGGCGTGGCGGTGGGTGGAATGGCCCTGGGCACGGTGGTCATCGTGGGTGCCGTGGCCCTGGTGCAAGCACAGCGCGCCAATGCGGCCCTCCATCGCGAGCAACAGGTTCGCGCCCTGGTGGGCGAATTGCTGGGCCTGGATTACCAGGGTCTCTCTCAAGAGCAGGCGCTGCAGCGCCAGGCCGAACGCGTGCGCACCCGACTGCCCGAAGACGACGGCCTGCGTGCCGGCCTGTATGGCCAACTGTCCAGCACGTTCCTGCAGTTGGGACTGGCGCACTTCGCGGCAGAACATGCGCAGCGCCAGATCGAGCTCTTGGACGGCAGCGATGCCGCAGTGGAAGTGCGCGCGCGGCTGACGCTGGCACGTGCACAACTGGAAAACCAGGAGAACGACGCCGCTGAACGCACGGCACGCGATGCGCTCGCGCGCGCCGCCGGCCAGGCCGCACTGGATGCCGAAGCGCGCGTCCTGCTGGTGCGTGTCCTCAATCGGCAGGCGCGGCGCGAGGACGCCGAGCAGGTGATTGCAGGCCTGACGCAGCCGTTGCCGCTGTCGGGGTCCGAGGGCTTGCTGGCACTGGCCTGGCTGGACTACACCGAGGCCGTCAGGCGGCGCCATCTCGCCGACTTTGCGGCTGGCGAACCGCTGTACCGACGTGCCATCGCGCGCGCGACGGAGGCCGGTGCCGCTGGCGCGCCCGATGCGGCACAGATGAAACTGGACCTGGCCTATGAACTGGTCGTGCGCAATCGCCGCAGCGAGGCGCTGATGCTGATGGAACCCGCCCTGCAGACCATGGCCGTGCGCGGCCCGACTGGCGCGGCGCTGGCAGCGGCGCAGCGCGCATCGCTGGTGACGAACATGGCGTTGATGGGGCAGATTCCGGCCCAGGAGGCGCTGGACGGCCTGGCCGGGCTGCGCGCTGCCATGCAAGAGCAAGGCAGCAGCCTGAACCCGCTGGCACTCGCGCGGCTGGACTTCCACCGTGCCCGACTGCTGGGCCTGCGTGGCCACGTGCGTGAGGCGTGGCAGTTGCTGGACCGTGCCGTGCCGTTGCTGTTGACGACAACTCGCTGGCCCAACGCGCGCTATTCACTCATCAATGCGCAAGGCCGCATGGCGCTGCTGGCAGGCGAACATGCGCGCGCCACCGAACTCACGGCCAAGGCGCTGCGGCTGCGCAACGAGATGGGCCAGGCCCTGATTCCCTTTGCAGCCGTCAGCCACACCTATGTGGTGATGGCCGGCATCATGACCGGCCGCTTCGACGACGCCTTGACCACGCTCGACGCCGCGCCTCAGTTTCCGCCAGAAGCCAGCGATCCGGTGGCCGGTGCCGTCTACGCCGTGCTGCTGCCCTGGCATCGCGTGCGGCTGCTGTTCGAGCGTGGCGATCTCGCCGCGGCGCAGGCCCTCTCGCTGCAGCTGGGCCGTGGCGACGAAGACCGCAGCGACACCGACTTCTTGTCACCGCAAGCCATCCATGCCGAAGTCGCCTGCGCTGGCGGCCGGGCCGCCGAGGGGCTGGCGCAGCTGTCTGAAATGATCGCGCAGCGCACGCCGACGGTGGATGCCGCCGTCGACCCCACCTTGGCGCGCCTGCACGGGCTGGCGGGACTTTGCACGCTGGAGCTGGGCCGCACGGCCGAGGCGCGCCGCCATGCATCGATTGCGGCCTCGGTCTTCAAGCAGCAACCGGCCGTGTCGCCCTGGTTCCAGGCACCACTGCGGCGTTTGCAGAAGCGGCTGGAAGGGCGCGCATGAGCGTCACCGCAACCGACGGCCCGAAACCGCTTTAGGCTTCGCCAAGCAGGAAGTTGGGTCTGGGACCCTGCACCGTACCGTCCTGGCCGCTTTCGTCCTTCAAGGCCACGCCCGTCAGCCCACGGCGCCTGGCCTCGGTCATCAGGTACAGCAGTCGCGTGGCCGCGTCGCCGTAGGCCAGGCCTTCGGGCCTGACGTTCGAGATGCAGTTGCGCTGCGCGTCGCTGCGGCCGACTTGCGGCGACCAGGTCAGGTACAGGCCCAGGCTGTCCGGCGAACTCAGACCGGGGCGCTCGCCGATCATCACCACGACCAGCCGGGCACCGAGCTGTTCGCCGATGCCGTCGCCCACCGCCACCCGGCCCTGTTCAACCACAGCCACCGGCGCCACCGACCACTCATTCCCCAGGCCCGCCAGCACCGCGGTCAACAACGGTGCTGCATGGCGCTGCAGCGCCAGTGACGACAAACCGTCGACCAGGACAAAAGCCACGTCGAAATGGGCACCCGGCGGTGCTTCGGCGCGCCAGCGCTCCAGAGCGGTGAGCGAGTCCGCACCGAGCCGACGCCCGAGGTCGGGCCGCTGCAGGTAGACGGCGCGGGTGGTGGCGGCACTGTGCAGACGCAAGGTGGTCAGGCCAAAAGCCTCGACTTCGCCGCAGAGTGCCGGTGTGTCCAGCGGACGGTGCACGGCGTCGCGTGCCTGGGCGTGGGCGAGCTGGAAGTCCAGCTGTGCGGCGGTGGGCAGGCTGACGCCGCTGCGCCCCAGGCCGATGCGCGCCGGCGTGAAGGCACGCAGCGTGCGCCAGGGGTTGTCGACCACGGTCGAAGGGCGCGGCACCGTGGGCTTTTCGCTCACGGCAGCAGCGGGCGTGGCAGCGCCCGTTCGAAGGCGGGTGGCAAACCCCCCGCGTGCGCGACCAGTCGCGCCTGGCGACCCGGCTCGAACACGCCCATGCGTTCCAGCCAGGCCTCGAATTCCGGCGCCGGACGCAGGCCCAGCACGCGGCGGACATACAGGGCGTCGTGGAACGAGGTCGTCTGGTAGTTCAGCATCACGTCGTCGGAACCCGGGATGCCCATGATGAAGGTGCAACCGGCCACGCCCAGAACGGTCAGCAGCACGTCCATGTCGTTCTGGTCGGCTTCGGCGTGGTTGGTGTAGCAGATGTCGCAGCCCATGGGCAGGCCCAGCAGCTTGCCGCAGAAGTGGTCCTCCAGGCCGGCGCGGATGATCTGCTTGCCATCGAACAGGTATTCCGGCCCGATGAAGCCCACCACGGTGTTCACCAGCAGCGGCTTGAAGTGCCGCGCCACGGCATAGGCCCGGGCTTCGATGGTCTGCTGGTCGCAGCCGTGGTGGCCGTTGGCCGACAGCGCACTGCCCTGGCCGGTTTCGAAGTACATGAGGTTGTCGCCGATGGCCGCGGCATCGCCACCACCCTCGTCGAACATGGCGCCGCGTCGCAGCGACAGCGCGGCGGCACGGGCCTCGGCCAGCATCGCCAGGTCGATGCCGAAGCCGCTGTTCGTGGCCTGGGTGCCGCCGATCGACTGGAACACCAGGTCGACAGGCGCACCCCGTTCGATGGCCTGCAGCGTGTTGGTGACGTGGGTGAGCACGCAGCTCTGCGTGGGAATGGCGTAGCGCTGGATCACCGCGTCCAGCATCTGCAGCAGCCGCACGACCTGCGGCACGTTGTCGGTGGCGGGGTTGATGCCGATGACGGCGTCGCCGCTGCCGTACAGCAGGCCGTCGAGCAGGCTGGCCGCGATGCCGGCGGTGTCGTCGGTGGGGTGGTTGGGCTGCAGCCGCGTCGACAGCCGCCCGGCCAAGCCGATGGTGTTGCGAAAGCGGCTGCGCACCTGCACCTTGCGCGCGGCCAGCACCAGGTCCTGGTTACGCATGATCTTGCTGACGGCCGCCACCATCTCGGGCGTCAGCCCCGGCGCCAGCGCGGCCAGCGCCGCGCCATCGGCTTCATCGGACAGCAACCATTCGCGAAAGCCGCCGACCGTGAGTGGCGCCACCGGCGCGAAGGCCAGGGCATCGTGCTGGTCGATGATGAGGCGGGTGACCTCGTCGTCCTCGTAAGGCACCACGGCTTCGTTCAGGAACTGCCGCAGCGGCACATCGGCCAGCGCCATCTGCGCCGCGGCACGCTCTTCCGACGACGCGGCAGCCACGCCGGCCAGGTGGTCGCCAGACCGTTCAGGCGTGGCGCGTGCCAGCAGCGTTTTCAGGCCATCGAAGCTGTATTTGCGGTGACCGAGCGTGTGGCTGTATTCGGGCATGGGCTGGCGAAGGCGCGATCGTTTCAGGCCGTGGCCGTGGCCGCGCCGCTGGCCAGCGCGGCACCACGCCGGCCGGCGGTGGTGAGGAAGTAAAGATAGCCGAGCACGCCCAGGCCGGCAAACAGCCCGGCGACGATCGGGTTGAAGTAGATCATCGTCACCAGGCAGGCCACTGCCGCCACCAGCGCGAAGGCCGGGAACAAGGGGAACACCGGCGCGATGAAAGGCCGCGTCATGTTCGGTTCGGTCCGGCGCAGCTTGAACAGGCTGGCCATGCTCAGGATGTACATGACGATGGCGCCGAACACGGCCATGGTGACGATGTTGGCGGTGAGCGACGCACCGCCGATCTGCACCAGCTGGTCGCTGAAGATGGCGCCGATGCCCACCACGCCCCCGGCCAGGATGGCGATGTGCGGCGTCTTCAGGGTGGGATGCACGCGGCCCAGCACCGGCGGCAGGTAGCCGGCGCGCGACAGCGCGAAGATCTGGCGCGAGTAGCCGATGATGATGCCGTGGAACGAGGCCACCAGCCCGAACAGGCCCAGCCACACCAGCATGTGCAACCAGCCGCTGCTGTCGCCGACGATGTTCTTCATGGCCTGCGGCAGCGGGTCGTTGATGTTGGCGAGCTTGGTCCAGTCGCCGGTGCCGCCGGCGAACACCATCACGCCCATGGCCAGCACCACCAGCGTCAGGATGCCGCCGATGTAGGCGATGGGAATGGAGCGCGACGGGTTCTTGGCTTCCTCGGCGGCCATGGCCACGCCCTCGATGGCCAGGAAGAACCAGATGGCGAAGGGAATGGCCGCCACGATGCCGGCGACGGCGCCGATGCTGAAGGTGTCGGCGCCGGCCCAGCCACCCTTGACGAAGTTCGCCGCCGAGAACCCCGGCGCGACCACGCCCATGAACACCAGCAGCTCGAAAACGGCGACCAGGGTCACGAAGAGTTCGAAGCTGGCCGCGATGCGCATGCCGGCGATGTTCAGGCCCATGAACACGACATAGGCCCCCACCGCCACCCACTTCGGGTCGAGCGCCGGGAACTGCACGTTGACGTAGGCACCGATGGCCAGGGCGATGGCCGGTGGCGCGAACACGAATTCGACGAGCGTGGCGTAGCCGGCCAGGTAGCCGCCCGTGGGACCGAAGGCGCGGCGGCTGTATTCGAAGGGGCCGCCGGCATGCGGGATGGCGGCGGTCAGCTCGGTGAAGCTGAAGATGAAAGTGGTGTACATCAGCGCCACGAACACGGTGGTGACCATGAACCCCAGGGTGCCGGCCGAGGCCCAGCCGTAGCTCCAGCCGAAGTACTCGCCGGAAATCACCAGCCCGACAGCGATGCCCCAGAGCTGGAAGGTGCCCAGGGTCTTCTTCAGGGTGGACTCGGATGGGGTGCTCATGACGGCCTCCAGGGGTTGCGCTGCCGACAACTTAGCAAGCACCGGGCCATGCCGGTGCAGCACCCGTGGGCGCCCTGCGAACTTCAGCGCTGCATTAGGGATGGAATCCGGGTCGGCGACTGCCTAACGTCCGAGTGTTGAACCGACCTTGCGGCTGGGACTCGCCTCAGCCAGTCGTCCCACCACCCGGAGCTTCCATGCACCCTTTCCGTCGAAGACGCCTAGCTTGCTGTGTGCTGCTGGCCGCCGGCTTCGGCCCGGCGGGCGCTGACGACCTGTTCCGGGTCAGCGCAGTCGTGGGCACGCAGACGGGCAGCGTCAGCTACCAGACCGCCCAGCAGGCTTTCGATGGCCTGGGCACTTCGGCTCTCACCGCGCTCGTGCCGTCATACAACGTCACTCAAACTGCGTCGATAGCCCTCGACTACCGCGGCCTGCTGGTCAGTCTGGCCTACCCGGTGCCATCCGGCCCTCAGCTCACGCTGAACGTTCCACAAATCGGCTTGGCGGAAACCTTCGCCGGCAGCACGCGCGAAGACAGTCGCCTGCTGCTGCGCGAATACTTCAAGAACGGTGGCGGCCTGGGTCGCATCTTCAAGGCTCTGGCCGAGCGCTCACCGGTGGACCCGATCGCGGGCAATCCCACGAGCCTGCAGTCGCAGATGGTGGCCTCCAGCTTCGACCGCAACTTTCGCGGTCTGGTCACGTCCGCCGCGGCCGGCAGCCCTTTGCGCCGTTCGGCGGCCGCAGCGCCGCGGCCCTTGCGCCTGGCCAGTGCCAGCAGCGCGCAGACGGCAGACATGCTGACAGACGGGCCGGCAGACGGGACGTTGCTGTCGGTCGAGCTGGATGTGGCGCGTTATTCCCGGCCGGGCTCGTCGAGCCTCATGACGGTGCTGCCGCTGCGCTGGACACCGGCGCTGGGGTCCGAACGGCCGCTGTCGGTGGATGCCGAGTTGCACCACGTGGCCGCCGAGGGCACGCAAACGCTGGGCGGGCAGCTCGGTGCGTCCTACCGCCTGCGTGCCGGCGATGGCTGGTTTCTCGTTCCCAGCCTGGGCGTGGGCGCGGTGGGTTCCGGTGAACTGGGCTCCGGGGGCACGCTCGCCTCGGCTTCGCTGACCAGCGCCTATCGCCTGACGCAACAGGCCGGCTACACGCTCTGGCTCGGCAATGCGGTCAACGTGCTGCAGACACTGCGCACCTCGGCTGCGGGCTACAGCGCCAACCCGAAGCTGCGCAACACCGCGTTCACCAATGGCCTGCTGCTGTCGCTGGCCGGGTCGCCACTGTGGCGGCAACAGTGGCTGGAGTTCAGCTTCGCAGACACGCGATACACCGGCGCAAAGCTGTACGACCGCCGCTACGACGAGATCGCGGTGGCGCTCGTCGGCCCGCTCGGCGGCACGCCCGGGAGCACGTTGCGCGGCGAGATCCGCTACCTGGACACCAGCAATTCGAAGGGCGTAGGGCTTCGGCTGCAGGCCACGTTCTGAGGCCCGGCGCTGCAGGCCGACGCTCAAGGCGGCCTGACGGGCAGCGCGGGCGGGCGCGGGGCGCCGCGGAAGCCACGGCGCATCAGGTCGACGATGGCATCGACTTCCGCGCGCTGGCGCAGGTCCTTCACGGGCGGCGCACGGCCCACGGCCGTGACCACCTCGCCCGGCGCCAGGACCACCGGGGCCCACAGGTCTTCTGAAGACGACAGGCTGATGCGCCCCTCGATCAGGCCGAAGGACTGGCGCCCGGCCGCGTCGACGCGCACCCAGAACTCGGTGCCTTCGACCCCGGCGGTGACGTACTGCGTCTTCACGCGGAACCTGCCCTGCACCTGCTTGAACACCCGCACCACGGTTTCGCCGATCTCGGTGAAGATCGACCCGATGCGCACGCGCGTGGCCGGCAGCAGCGTGGCTTCATGGCCGTCGGGAAAACGGATCACCGCGGCCATGCCGGGGCGGGATTCGATCACGTCACCCTCCATCAAGACGAGACCGGCGCGCGCTGGCAGCGCCTGGCCGGCGCGGGTGATCAGCACGCCTTCGGCAAGCTGGCTCGGGCTGGCCGCGGCGAAGGTGCGTGGCGGGCCGGGCAGCACACGTGCGGCGTCGTGCAGCACGACCTGCTGCTGCTGCGCGCAGCCACCCAGCAGCCCTGCCAACGCCAGGATGGCCAGCACCGCCAGGCGCCGCAGCAGGCCCGCCGCGTTCAATGCCGCTCCGGGTGCCACAGGCCGCGCTGGCGCAGCAGCACGCCAGAAATCCAGTACGCGAACGCGAGCGCGGCCAGCGGATAGCTGGCACCGAGCAACCAGTGGAAGTCGGCACAGAGCCAGACGCCGAAAGCCAGGAAACCGGCGGTGCAGGCGGCCATGAACGACCACCCGCGCCAGCGTGACCACAGCGGTGGCCAGAAGCGTGCGGCCAGGCCCAGCGCACCCATGCCCAGCGTCACCAGGAACTGCGGAAGTAAGGGCAGCGGGCGGATGTTCACGTCCTGCAGCAAGGTGTTGATGACGTCGGCGTGAACCTCGTAGCCGTGGCGTTCCTCGACGCTCAGGCCACGGTAGACCAGCCGCCGGTCGCCGTCGCCGAGTTCGGTGCCGACGAGCACGACCTTGCCCTCGAATTCGGCGGCACGTGGCAGGGACTGGCCGGCAATCACGTCCTCGTAGCGGTGGCGTCGCTCGGGCGCACGCAGGCGCTCCAGCGCCGTGAAGCGCACGATGCGCTGCGCCACCTCGTCACCCCGTTGCAGCGCCTCGCAGGCCGGATCGCCCACGATCCGCTCGGTTCGCGAATAGGGCAGCATCTGCGAGCCTCCGGCGCTGCCGGCCAGCACGATCTGCCGGTGCTCTGTGTCGACCGCCAGCACGGCAGCGCCAGGCCGCGCCGCCAGCGCGCCCAGCGCCGGCAGATGGCGCACGGCCGGCGCGCCGGCCCCGACCCCGACCGCGCGCTCGGCTGGCCGCCTGGCCAGCAGCGGCGAGGTTCGTGCCCAATCCAGCTCGGTGCCGATGCACAGCAGCCCGAACTCGACACCCGCCACGGGTGCAGCCGTTCCGCCGCGGCCGCCGGCCCCGAAGACCACGCGCGTGCCGCGCTGGCGCGCCGCTGCAGCCGCTGCGGTGAGTTCGGCGTCATGACGGCTGGTTTCGCGCAGGGTGACATCGAAGGCGATCACGGCGGCGCCGGCCTCGGCAAGCCGACGGATGAGCACGGCATGCTGCTCGCGCCAGCTGATGTCGAAGCGCTTGCCGAGCTGCGCCTCGGTGCGGCCGTCCACGACCACCAGCGCGAGGCGGTCGCTGGGTGGCCGGTTGTCCAGCGCATCGGCGAGCGCCAGCGTGAAGGCGTCGAAACGGGTCTCGATGGTGAACATGTCGAACAGCGCCACCACCGACGCTGCGAACAGCAGCACGACAGCCAGTGCCGTGCGGATGGTCGCACCGCGCCGCGTCTGCAGGAACACCAGCCAGCGGTCCAGGGTCCAGCCGTCCAGATGCGTGATGAGTGCGGCGAGGTCCTGCTCGAGGTAGCGGCCACGCAGCGGCGGCGCCGACTGCAGTTCGACCAGCCGGGTGAGCGAATGGGGCAGCTGCTCGGCCGCCGGCAGGCTTGCTCCCTGGATGAGCACCGGCACGACGCGGACGGAATCACCGGCGTCCAGTCGATCCAGGGCCGTTTCGATTTCGCGGCGCACCCAGTCGGTCGGCTCGTGCAGACGCGGCATCGAGGCCAGCCAGTGCGGGTCGATCAGCGCCAGGAAGACGCTGCATGCCGCCACCTGGGTCTCTAGCAGGGTAGTAAAGCGGTCGCCGGTGGCGATGTAGCCGCTGTCCAGGAACACGCTGCCCGCGCCGAAGTGCTCCGTCAGCCGGGCGTGGATGAGCGAGGCCGTGCCGCCCGATGCCTCGCTGTGCCGGTAGCTGATGAAGATCTGCATGCTGTTCGGCTTGCTGCGCCGGCCCCGGGCCATGCTGCCGCGCGGCCCGGGCGCTGTCAAAGGCCTTGGCGGTCTCGAACGTGGGGGGCGCAAGCTTGGCCAGCGCGTCGGCATGCTTCTGGTGGGCGGCACCTGGGGCGGTGGGCAGGTTCATGCCCTTGGCGGTGGCCACCTGCTTGCGTTGCGCCTGGGCGCAGCTGCCGCGCTGCTGTGCCATCTGGCCCATGGCCACCTCGGCAAGGCCACCCTGGGCCGCTTCGGGGACGAACTGCTGGTCGGAGGACGCCAGGATCTGGGAAGCACCGGCGGCGGCCGGGGTCGGCGAAGCGCCAGCCCCTTGTGCCCAGGCCCGTCCCGGGCTGCCCACGAGCACGGCACCGAGGGCGAAGCCGAAGCCGGCAAGGTGTTGAAGGCAGCTGGAAGAAGTGGTTGAGGCCATCCGGTCTGCAGTGAGTGCCCCACTCCCGGCAAACGAGGTGTCGGCCGCACCGCGCCCTGCAACCGCGCCGGGTTCGCCTAGACCCCGCCGTCGATATAGGTGCGCGCGGCACGCGTGGCCTTGGCGATGTCCGCGATCGGTATCTTCGGCGTGCGGTCGGCATACAGCAGCCCGTTGGCTTCCTGGTAGGTGTCTGCAAACTGCGTGTAGCAGAAGCCGGCGAAAAGCGCCGTATGGATCACGGTGTCGAGCAGTTCGCGGTACATCTGCGCCAGCTGCTCGCCGCTGTCGGCGCGCGTGTAGCCCCAGGTGACGGGGGCGCCGGGCGGGCGTTCGCCGGCAAAGGCGACTCCGCCGAACTCGGTCAGCATGATGGGCTGGCCGCGGTGCGGATAGCCGTCGAGCGTGAGGATGCGGCCGCCCGGCCGACGCCGGTCGAACAGCTCGTCGGCCTTGATGGCCGGGCCGTAGCGCTGGCGGATGTGCTCGACGTTGGCGTCGTAGTCGTGGATGCCGATGATGTCGGTGGCACTGCTTTCCCAGCCGTCGTTGCCGATCACCAGGCGCGTGGCGTCGAGCGTTCTCGTCAAGTGGTAGAGCGCCTCGACGGCATGCCGGTGCTTGCGCACGGCGGTGAGCTCGGGCACACCCCAGCTCTCGTTGAAGGGCACCCACACGATGACGCAGGGGTGGCTGTAGTCGCGCTCGATGACCTCGGTCCATTCGCGCACCGTGCGCCTGATCGCCGTGCGCGTGAAGCGGTAGGCCGAGGGCATTTCCTCCCACACCAGCAGCCCGAGCCGGTCGGCCCAGTACAGGTAGCGCGGGTCTTCGATCTTCTGGTGCTTGCGCACGCCGTTGAAGCCCATGGCCTTGGTGAGTTCGACGTCGCGGCGCAGGGCGTCGTCGTCGGGCGCGGTCATGCCGGTGTCGGGCCAGTAGCCCTGGTCCAGCACCAGGCGCAGCAGGTAGGGCCGGGCGTTGAGCATGAAGCGGTCGCGAAGCACGCTGACCGAGCGCAGCGCGGCATAGGACTCGAACTCGTCGATGACCACGTCGCCCCGCAACAGGCGCACCGTGGCATTCAGCAGGGTGGGCCGCTCGGGGCTCCACAGGAGTTCGTTGCGATAGTCCTCGATGCCTGGGTCGGACAGCACGATGACGCGGTCGACCTCCCGTTCGACGACCTGGTAGCGGTCGCGGGCGAGTATGCGCTGGCCATGGCGCAGCGACACGTCGACCGACAGGTCGTCGCAGTGGTCGCCGGCAATGCGCAGCTCGAGTGCGATGGCGAAGTTCTCGACCTGCGGCGTCCAGCGCAGCTTCTGCACGTGAGAACGCGCCACGCGTTCGAACCACACGGTCTGCCAGATGCCGGTGGTTCGCGGGTACCAGATGGCATGCGGCTCCAGCTGCCAGTCCTGCTTGCCGCGGGGCTTGGCCAGATCGAGCGGGTCGTCTTCCACATGGACGGTCACGGTCTGCTTCCCCGAGGGGTCGAGCAGTGCCGTGATGTCGGCCCAGAAAGGGGTGTGCCCACCCTCGTGCGTGACGGCAAGATGCCCGTTCACCCAGACCTGCGCCGCGTAGTCGACGGCACCGAATCTGAGGATGACGCGGTCGTCAGCGGGCAGGCAGTCGAAGTCGCGCTGGTACCAGCAGACGGCATGGAAGCCGGTGTCGCCGATGCCGCTGGCGGCGGATTCGGGGGCGAAGGGCACGTTGATCTGCAACGGCCAGTCTTGGATGTCGTGAGGCGACGTGTATCGGCGCTCGTCGTCGTGGCAGAAGCGCCACGGACCGTTCAGGGGGGTCCAGTGCTGGCGCACGAGCTGGGGGCGGGGGTAGGCGAAGGTGGTCACGGAATCATCTGGAAGGGAATGCACGGCAGACAAGGATTTGCCGACAAAGTTTCCGGTTTCGACGGAAGCTGGCTCGGCATCGAGATTGCCGAGCGCTGCGGCACGCGTCATTCCCGGGGCCTTCCATGACCCGAGCTTGCCCGCACCGGCAAGCCGGCTCCGACCACGAAGTCCTTGCTCTGGCTAGAGCGAAAAGCGGGGCAGGTTCATCGTGAAGATGCAACCGATGCCCGGCACGTCCTGCACCGTCAGACTGCCGCCGTTGGCCTCCAGGGTCCGCCTTGCGATGGTCAGGCCCAGGCCTAGGCCGCTGCGATCGAAGCTGCCCTGGCTGAACGGCAGGAACATCTCGTCGGCGAAGCCCGGCGGCAAACCGCCGCACTGGTCGCTGACGTCGATCAGGACCCGGTCGGCAGAGACGTAGGCATGCAGGCTGATCTGCGAGTGCGCATGCGTGAACTTGAAGGCGTTCTGCAGCAGATTCACCAACGCGGCCATGAGATGGTCCCGGTTTCCGGCCAGCGCGACGCCCGGCTCCACTGCCGGCACGACGAGCTGGCAAGCCCGGGCCGCCGATTCGAGCGAAGCGATCTGACCGGCTTCGGCAACGAATGCGTCCAGGGCAAAGGCGTGCTGCTGACCGCGGGTGCCGGCCTGCACCCGCACGTCGTTCAGTGCCCGGTCGAGCAGGCCGGTCAAGGCGTTCAGGCTGCGCTTCAACAACGCCCCGGTCGAACCGACGATCGGCACCATCCCGGACTCGAGCGCGGTGAAGGCCAGGCTGGCGGTCTGCAGCGAGTTGCGCAGTTCATGGACCAGCACGCCCAGGCGTTCGTTCTCGCTGTCGGACTGACGCCGCCACATCTTCACTTCGCGGTGCATGGTGAACTCGGTCACCGCGTCGGCAATGGCATTGTCCAGGCAGCGGTTGAGGGTGCGGAACTGATCCACCGAAAACGGCTGCTGGCGCTCGACGGCGAGGTCGGTGACGGCCTGGCAGAGGTCGCCGTAGTCGTGCACCACCTGATCGACGGTGTAGCCCAGATCCAGCAGGTCATGCCCGTGTTCGGTGGCCGACAGACCCATGGGCGTCCAGGCCGAGCCCGCACCGCCTGAGGGCCCGGAGATGCGCGTGCCCTCTGCCAGGTCGCCCAGCTCCTCCGCTTGCAGGGTGCGGGTGAGCTGCTCCAGGAACAAGGGGATGCCGTTGGCGAGCTGCGGCAGCGTGGCGCCTCGCCAGGGCCGCTGGGCCACCTTGGCCTTGCACCGCGTGATGAGTTCTTCGCGGTTCTCTGACAGGAAACGGTGCATGGCGCAGGTGAGGACGGGTTCGCAAGTCGACGAAACGGACCAGCCGGAACCGAGCTGCCCCTTGAACGATGTCCCCACGAATGTCGTCTTTTGCACCCCTCGGCGATGTGCGTTGGCGAACAGACCGGCCTTCAAGTTCAAGGTATCTGCCAACCCAGCGTGTGACAGCGCACAGACGCGGGGCGTTGGGCCGGCCAAGCTGCTTCAGCGTCTTGCTTTGGGGGCTTCGACATGCGCGATTTCCTCTTCGACGATGAACCCCGCCCGGTGCCACAACAGCCCACTGCCGGCCGCTGGTTCCCGCTGTTCGTTCAAAGGCTGATGGCATTCCACGCCCGGCGGAATCGGTCCGCCGTGCCAGCCGCAGGTTCGGCCCATCGGATCAGGGCGCTGGTGGTCGACGACAACCCGCATCACCTGCTCGTGGTTTCAGCGCAACTGCAGGCCATGGGTGTGACGCCACTGCTGGCCTCCGACGGCGCCGAGGCAGCAGCCCTGGCCAGCGAACTCGAGTTCGACATCATCCTGATGGACCTGAACATGCCTTTGCTCGACGGCTTGCTGGCCACGGTCGCCATCCGCCGCCTCGAGGTGCGGAACCGGCGTCGGGCCGTCCCGGTGATGGCCTGGTCGAACGCGGGCATCCGCGGCGACACCCTGGCCCGGCACGGCCTCACGGCCCGCCTGAACAAGCCCTGTACGTCCCAGGAACTCGCCGACTGTCTGAGGAAGTGGTGCCCGGGGCGGCTGGTGTCAGCGGCACCGGGCGGCTGACGTGGCCTACAGCGAACGGGGTTCGTCCTTGGCACGCGGCTCGTGGTTGGCCCGGGCCGACGCCGACTGATGGTGCTCGGCGCGCGCCTTCCGGGCACGCCAGTACTGCCAGACGCCAAATGCCAGCGCGAACACGAACGTGATGAGGAACAGATACGGGATGACGGTGTTTTCCATGCGGAACTCCAGGACAGATGG
>JANOBX010000261.1:0-10340 GCA_031411875.1 Burkholderiales bacterium
GGTGGGCTTCTCAGAAGAAGAAGGCCAGCGCTACAAGGCCACCTTCCTGGGTTCGGGCGCGCTCACCGGCCACTTCGACCCGGCCTGGCTGGACCAGCAGGACGCCGCCGGCGTGACGATGCGCCAGGCCATGCAGATGGCTGGGCTGCCGGCCACGCTGGCCGCCATCGGCGCGCTGCAACGCAAGCCTGCACGCTACCTGGGTTTCGTCGAGGTGCACATCGAACAAGGCCCGGTGCTCGACGCCCTGGACCTGCCCCTGGGCGTGGTCACCAGCATCAACGGCAGCGTCCGTTACCTGGGCGAGGTGGTCGGCCAGGCCTGCCACGCCGGCACCACGCCCATGGGCCAGCGCCGCGATGCCGCCTGCGCCGTGGCCGAACTGGCCTTGTACGTGGAACGCCGCGCGGCCGCCGTGCGCGAGTGCGTGGGCACCGTCGGCATGCTCGAAGTCCCCGCCGGCAGCATCAACGTCGTGCCCGGCCGCTGCCGCTTCAGCCTGGACCTGCGCGCCACCACCAACGCCGCGCGCGACGCTTTGGCGGCCGACGTGCGGGCCGAGCTGCAGCGCATCGCCAGCGCGCGCGGGGTGGCCTTCACGCTGGAAGAAACCATGTCGGCCCACGCCGCGCCCAGCCACCCGGCCTGGCAGCAGCGCTGGGAAGCGGCGGTCGGCGCCCTGGGCCTGCCGGTCTACCGCCTGCCCAGCGGCGCGGGGCACGACGCCATGAAGCTGCACGAGGTCATGCCCCAGGCCATGCTGTTCGTGCGCGGCGGCAACGCTGGCATCAGCCACAACCCGCTCGAAACCATCAGCGACGACGACGCGGAGCTCTGCGTGGCCGCCTTCGAACATCTGGCCCGCCACTTGAGAGCGACATGACGGCTCACGAACGACTCGACGCCTGGATCGCGGCCCACTTCGACGAGGAAGTGCGCTTCCTGCAGGCCCTGGTGCAGGTGCCCACCGACACCCCGCCGGGCGACAACGCACCACATGCCCTGCGCGCGGCCGAATTGCTGGCTGGCATGGGGCTGCAGGCCGAGCAGCACCCGGTGCCCGATGCCCTGGCGCTGTCGTATGGCCTGCGGTCGGTGACCAACCTGATCGTGCGTCGGCGCTTCGACGCCGGCCCCGGCCCCACCGTGGCGCTGAACGCGCATGGCGACGTGGTGCCCCCGGGCGAAGGCTGGAGCCACGGGCCCTATTCGGGCGAGGTCGTCGGAGGCAGGCTGTACGGGCGCGCGGCAGCGGTCAGCAAGAGCGACTTCGCCACCTACACCTTTGCGTTGCGCGCGCTGCAGGCTTTGGGCGAGCCGCTGACCGGCCAGGTCGAGCTGCACTTCACCTACGACGAGGAGTTCGGCGGTGAACTCGGCCCGGGCTGGCTGCTGCAGCAGGGCCTGACGAAGCCCGACCTGCTGATCGCCGCCGGCTTCAGCTACCAGGTGGTGACGGCGCACAACGGCTGCCTGCAGATGGAAGTGACGCTGCAGGGCCTGGCGTCGCATGCCGCCTACCCCGAGACCGGCATCGACGCGCTGCAGGCGGCCAACAAGCTGCTGACGGCGCTGTACGCCCACAACGAGCTGTTGCGACAGCGCCGCTCGGCGGTGGCGGGCATCACCCACCCCTACCTGAACGTCGGCCGCATCGAAGGCGGCAGCAACACCAACGTCGTGCCCGGCAAGGTGGTGATCAAGCTCGACCGCCGCATGATCCCCGAGGAAGACCCGGCCGCGGTCGAGGCCGAGGTGCGCGCCCTGATCGACGGCGTGGTGGCGCGCTGTCCCGGCATCGTCCTGCACGTCAAGCGGCTGCTGCTCGCGCACCCGCTGCAGCCGCTGCCGGGCAATGCGCCGCTGGTGGCGGCCATACAGCACCACGCCCAGGCCGTGTTCGGCGAGCCCGTGCCCATTTCTGGCACGCCGCTCTACACCGACGTGCGGCTCTACGGCGAGCGCGGCGTGCCCGCGGTCATCTACGGTGCCGGCCCGCGCACCGTGCTCGAAAGCAATGCCAAGCGCGCCGACGAACACCTGGTGCTGAGCGACCTGCAGGGCGCCACCCGGGTCGTGGCGCGCACTCTTCTCGATCTGTTGCGCCCCAAGCCGGTGCAAGAGGGCTGAAGGAGCGCGAGCACGGAACTTGCGCCTGTGCCTGTCACTGCCTTCTTCCTGCCCATCACTTTCCACTGAAAGCCGCCTCCGTATGTCTTCCCGCCTTCTTGCCGCCGTTTCACGCCGCACCGTCCTTGTCGTCGCTGCCGCGGCAAGCCTGTTCGGCACGTCCGTCGCGCAGGCTCAGACGCAGACGCCCCTGAAGTTCCAGCTCGACTGGCGCTTCGAAGGCCCGGCCGCCTTGTTCCTGGCCAGCCAGGCCAAGGGCCACTACAAGGCCGCGGGGCTGGACGTCACCATCGACGGCGGCAACGGCAGTGGCGGCACCGTCACGCGGGTGGCCGGTGGCACCTACGACATGGGCTTCGCCGACATGGCGGCCCTGATGGAATTCCACGCCAACAACCCCGACGCGCCGAACAAGCCCGTGGCGGTGATGATGGTCTACAACAACACGCCGGCAGCGGTGCTGGCGCTGAAGAAAAGCGGCATCAGCAAGCCGGCCGACCTGTCCGGCAGGAAGCTCGGCGCGCCGGGTTTCGACGCCGGCCGCAAGGCCTTCCCCATCTTCGCCAAGGCCAACAACATCAGCGGCGTGCAGTGGACGAGCATGGACCCGCCACTGCGCGAGACCATGCTCGTGCGCGGCGACATCGAGGCCATCACCGGCTTCAGCTTCACCAGCCTCTTGAACCTGGAAGCGCGCGGCGTGAAGCCCGAGGACATCGTCGTGCTGCCCTTTCCTGCGCACGGCGTGAAGCTGTATGGAAACGCCATCATCGCCAGCCCCAAGTTCATGAAGGAGTACCCGGCGGCGGTGAAGGCCTTCCTGGCGGCCTTTGCCAAGGGCGCGAAGGAAGTCATCGCCAACCCGGACCCGGCCATCGACTACGTGAAGGCCCGCGACGGCATCATCAACGTCGACCTGGAAAAGCGCCGCCTGCGCATGGCCATCGACGCCGTGGTGGCCAGCCCCGACGCGCGCAGCGAAGGCTTCGGCGTGGTGGTCCCCGGCCGCCTGGCGCTGATGGCGTCGCAGGTGAGCGACGCCTTCACCACCAAGACCCGCGTCGACCCCACGGCCGTCTGGACCGACAGCTTCCTGCCGCCCAAGGCCGAACTGAACATCCTGCCTCCCGCCAAACGCTGACGCTGCTGCTGGAGTTCGAGCCAGGCTTCCCGCCGCGGAAACGGCTCTGCCGCGCTACTTGTAATCCCATGCGAACTGGAACATCACGGCAGCGTCGCCCAGCAAATGCACGGTGGCCGAGGCATTGCGGTTGAACTGCCAGCCCAGCCCCACCAAGGCGCCAGGCGCAAAACCGCCCACGTTCAAGGCCACCTTGTCCTTGAACTTGCCCTTGTAGCCGTACAGGATGCCCGCGCTCCACTGGAAGAACAGCGGCTCGATGTCCAGCAGCCCCGGGTGGCGCTGTCCCACGTAAGCGTAGGCGCTGGGCTGGCCGAAGGAATTGCGGAAGTAGGAAAAGCCCGCCAGCCAGCGGTCGGGCCGCTGCCGTTCGATGGCAGTCGCCCACACGTCGCGGTGTTCGTCGCTGGGCCGGAAATGCGGCGCGTAAGGTGCCACGGCCGCGCGCCAGTAACCTTCGCCTTTCCAGGCCGACATGTCGGTGACCTGCTGGTAGCTGCGGACGACGAACCCGGGCCCGGAAGGCTCGGCAGCACGGGCCCCGGGCAGCAGGGCCAACAGGCTCAAGGCGGACAAAAAAACGGCCCCGGCGGGGCAGGCAAAAGGGCGCGGCATGACAACGATTGTGGCAGTACGAACAGCCCGCCAGCGGGCAACAGGCCCCCGCTTGCTGGGGGTGCTGGGGATGCTGGGAGTCTTGCTGACCAGCAGCCTGCTCGGCGGTTGCGCCTGGCTCAACGCCAAGCAGAGCGAACTGGCGCTGCGGCCCACGCCGGGCCGCCCGGCCAACGCAGCGCCCGACAGCGAACTCTTCGGCCCGCGCGACGAACGCTGGCAGGTGGCCGTTCCCGCCACGCGCATGGCCGGCCTGCCCAGGCCCAGCCAGCCCGATCGGCTGACGCTGTGGTGGCTGCCCAGCCCCGAACCTGGCGCGCCCGCGTTGCTGTACCTGCACGGCACCTTCCGCAACCTGTACCCGAACCTGCCCAAGATCCAGGCCTTGCGCGACGCCGGGTTCTCGGTGCTGGCGGTGGACTACCGCGGCTGGGGCGAGAGCACCGTGATCGTGCCCGACGAGGAAACCATCGCCGCCGATGCGCAAGCCGCCTGGGCCGAGCTGCAGCGCCGCCAGCCCATGCCTTGCCGGCGCGTCATCTTCGGCCATTCGATGGGCGGGGCCGTGGCGGTGCGCCTGGCCAGCGGGCTGCGCTGGCAGCACGACTATGGTGCACTCGCCGTCGAAAGCAGCTTCACGCGCATGCCCGAAGTGGCTGGTGAAGCCGGTTTCTGGGGTCGGGTCGCGGCCCGCCTGACGACACTGGAATTCGACGCCGTGGGCCGCATGCCGAAGATCGACGCGCCCGTGCTGCTGGTGCATGGCAGCGCCGACAACACCGTGCCCATCACTCTGGGCCGGCGCCTGCGCGACGTGGCGCTGAAGGCCCAGCCCGAGCCCGGCCGCGTGCGCTGGGTGGAACTGCCGGGCGGCAGCCACAGCCACCTGCACCGCGAGTTCAAGGACGTCTACACCGCCACCTTCCGCGACTTGGCACAGCGCTTGCCATCACCGTGACCCATGACCGCACCTTTTGTCGATTTCAAGAACGTCTGGCTGGCCTACAACGACGAACTGCTGGCCGAACGCAAGTTCGCGGTGGAAGACATCAGCCTGCAGGTGCAGCGCGGCGAGTTCATCGCCATCGTCGGGCCCTCGGGCTGCGGTAAGAGCACCTTCATGAAGCTCACCACCGGGCTGAAGATGCCCAGCAAGGGCAGCATCCACATCGGCGGGGCGCCGGTCACCGGCCCGCTGAAGATCAGTGGCATGGCCTTCCAGGCGCCCAGCCTGCTGCCCTGGCGCACCACGGTCGACAACGTGCTGCTGCCGCTGGAGATCGTCGAGCCCTACCGCAGCAGCTTCAAGGCCAGGCGCAAGGAATATGAAGAGAAGGCGCGCAAGCTGCTGCAGAGCGTGGGCCTGGCGGGCTATGAAGACCGTTTCCCCTGGCAGCTGAGCGGCGGCATGCAGCAGCGCGCCAGCATCTGCCGCGCGCTGGTGCACGAACCCCAGATGCTGCTGCTCGACGAACCCTTCGGTGCGCTCGACGCCTTCACGCGCGAAGAACTGTGGTGCGCATTGCGCGACCTGCAGACGGCGCAGAAATTCAACGTCATCCTCGTCACGCACGACCTGCGCGAGAGCGTCTTTCTGGCCGACACGGTGTACGTGATGAGCAGGAGCCCCGGCCGCTTCGTGGTGCAGCGTCACATCGACCAGCCGCGCCCGCGTGACCTGGAGGTGACCTACACGCCGCAGTTCACCGACATCGTGCACGAGCTGCGGGGGCACATCGGCGCCATCCGTCAAAACAGCGGCCAGAGCAGCGGCAAGCCCGGCGCGGTGGTGCCGCAATGAAGATCACCAAGGCCATGGAACGCTGGTCGCCGCTGGTGCTGCTGGCGGCGGTGCTGCTGCTGTGGCAGCTGGTGGTGATGGTGTTCTCCATTCCGGATTTCATCTTCCCCAGCCCGACCCAGATTGCCAGCCAGTTCGTCGAGTTCAGCGGCCCCTTGCTGGAAGCGGCGTGGAAGACCTTCTGGGTCACCATGGTGGGCTTCGGCATCGCCATCGTGGTGGGTGTGCTGCTGGGTTTCCTGATCGGCAGCAGCCGCCTGGCCTACACCGCCATCTACCCGCTGATGGTGGCCTTCAACGCCGTGCCCAAGGCGGCGGTGGTCCCCATCCTGGTGGTGTGGTTCGGCATCGGCCTGGGCCCGGGCATCCTGACGGCCTTCCTCATCAGCTTCTTCCCCATCACCGTGAACATCGCCACCGGCCTGGCCACCCTGGAGCCGGAGCTGGAAGACGTGCTGCGGGTGCTGGGCGCCAAGCGCTGGGACGTGCTGGTGAAGGTGGGGCTGCCGCGTTCGATGCCGTACTTTTACGGCTCGCTCAAGATCGCCATCACCCTGGCCTTCGTGGGCACCGTGCTGGCCGAGATGACGGCCGGCGACAGCGGCATCGGCTACCTCATGCAGACCGCCGGCAGCCAGCAGCGCATGCCCCTGGCCTTCGCCGGCCTGGTGACCATCGGCGCCATGGCCATGGCGATGTACGAGCTGTTCAGCTGGATCGAGAAGCGCACCACGGGCTGGGCGCACCGCAGCACGCAGGGGGAATGAAAGGTCCATGACGCCCGATCAGGCACTGCGCCACCTGCGCCATGCCAATGGGCTGGCGCAGGCGGCAGCGGCCGCCGGCCACCACCCCTTCGCGGCGCTGCTGGTGGCGCCCGACGGTGAAGCAGTCCTGATGAGCCAGGGCAACGTCGACCATGTGAACCACGCCGAAGCCGTGCTGGCGCGCGAGGCTGCCGCGCGTTTCGATGTCGCCACCCTGTGGGGCTGCACGCTCGTCACGACAGTGGAACCCTGCGCCATGTGCGCGGGCACGCAGTACTGGGCGCACATCGGTGCGCTGGTCTATGGCCTGAGCGAAGAGGCGCTGCTGCGCATCACCGGCAACCACCCGGCGAACCCGACCCTGAGCCTGCCCTGCCGGGAGGTCTTTGCGCGCGGCCAGAAGCCCGTGGTGGTGCAGGGGCCGGTGGCCGAAGTGGCCGAGGAGATCGCCAGCGTGCATCGCACTTTCTGGCACCGCCCTTGACCGCCCTGGCCGTGCCCAAGGCCGTCGACAATCGCAGCATGACTTCCAGCACCTGGCGTGGCCATCTGCAACTCGACTACCGCCTCGAAGACGGACGCACCATCGCGCTCGACCGCCACCACGGCCCGCTGCGTGTGCTCAAGCGCCTGTACCCCGAAGGACCGGGCATCTGCCATCACGTGCTGGTGCACCCGCCCGGCGGCGTGGTGGGTGGCGACGAACTGCGGGTGGATGCGCACCTGGCCGAAGGCACCCACGCGGTGCTCACCACCCCCGGCGCAACGCGCTTTTATCGCAGCGAAGGAGCCGCCGCACGCCAGCGGGTGACCCTGCACCTCGCGGCCGGTGCCCGCGCTGAATGGCTGCCGCTGGAAGCCATTGCCCATCGCGGCTGCATCGCCGAGAACCAGTTGACGATGCACCTGCAGCCTGGCGCCGAAGCCACGGCCTGGGACGTGCTGGCGCTGGGCTTGCCTGCTTCCAACGAGACCTTCGACCGCGGCAGCTTCCTGCAGCACCTGGAAGTGCCCGGGCAGTGGCTGGAGCGTGGCCTGATCCGCGCCGACGACGCCACCTTGCTGCACGGCCCGCTGGGTCTGGCCGGCTTCCCGGTGCTGGGTACGCTGTGTTTCTTGTCCGGCAGTCCGTTGCCCGGTGCCCGCCGCGAAGCCTTGCTCGGCGCTGCGCGCAGCGCCATCGACGAAAGCCCGCTGTCTGCCCGGGCCGGCGCCACGGCGCCGCAGGCCGGTGTGGTGGTCATGCGGGTGCTGGCAGCGCGTGTCGAGCCTGTGATGACCTTGCTGGCTGCGGTGCGCGCCGCCTGGCGCGCCGAGGCCTGGCAACTGAGCGCTGAGCCACCGCGCATCTGGCGGACCTGAGAGCCGTCCTGCGCGAGCGCGGCACTGGTGGCTCACCCAGACCCGTTGGCATGTTTTCTGCAGCATCCCAGTTGGTATACCAACGCTTGCACCAATCCAGGACATGTCGCCCATCCTCCGCACCATTGCCGACTGGCAGGCCGTCTTCCAGGACGGCCTCAGCGTGGCTTCGCAAGCGGTCCTCCAGGCCAGGCGCGAGCAGATGGAGGCCGCCGGTGCGCCGGTCTACCTGCATGTGGCCAGTGCCGCGGCGCTGGCCGCACAGCTGCAGGCGCTGGCCGGGCGCGCTGCCGCCTGCGCCAGCGAAAGCCAGCGCCGCGCCCTGCTCCCTTTGCTGGGCGTGCCCTTCGTCGTGAAGGACAACATCGACATCGCCGGCGTGCCCACCACCGCCGCCTGCCCGGCGCACAGCCAGGTGGCCCCCCGGCACGCCACCGCGGTGCAGCGGCTGATCGACGCTGGCGCGGTCTGGCTGGGCAAGGGCAACCTCGACCAGTTTGCCACCGGCCTGGTCGGCACCCGTTCGCCCTACGGCGCGCCCCAGAGCGTGCTGCGCCCGGGGCATGTCAGCGGTGGCAGCAGTTCCGGGTCGGCCGTGGCGGTGGCGCGGGGCGACGTGCCCTTTGCCCTGGGCACCGACACCGCCGGCTCCGGCCGCATTCCCGCCGCCTTCAACGGCCTGGTCGGCCTGAAACCCACGCCCGGCCGCAGCAGCAACGCCGGCGTGCTGCCAGCCTGCCGCACGCTCGACTGCGTGTCGATCTTCGCCCACCGCGCCGACGACGCCGCTGCCGTGCTGTCCGTCATCGAAGGCGCCGACCCTGCCGACGACTACAGCCACTTCGCGCCCGGCCCCTCGGCGCTGCCCACGCGGCTGCGCGTCGGCGTGCCTGCGCTCATGCCTGCGCTGGACGAGGCCAGCACCCTGGCCTTCGACACCGCCTGCCGCCAACTGCAGGGCGCCGGCCATGAACTGGTGCCGATCGACTTCGAACCCCTGTTCGCAGTGGCCCGGCTGCTGTACGAAGGCCCGTGGATCGCCGAACGCCATGCGGTCGTGCGCGAACTGCTCGAAGGCAACCCCGCCGCTTTCGACCCCGTGGTGCGCACCGTCATCGAGAGGGCCTTGTCCTTCACGGCCACCGACGCCTTCGAAGCTCAGTACCAGCTGAAGGCGTTGGCCGGCCCGGCCCAGGCCCTGTGGCAGCGGGTCGAGCTGCTGCTCGTGCCCACCGCTCCGAACCATCCCAGCCTGGCCGACGTCGCCGCCGACCCCGTGGGTGTCAATGCCCGGCTGGGCACCTTCACGAACTTCGTCAACCTGCTGGGTTGGTGCGCCATGGCCCTGCCGGTGCCGGCCAGTGCCGCGCATGCACCGACAGCGGGCATCACCTTCATCGCTGCGGCCGGCATGGACGCCGCCCTGGCCCGCCTGGGCAGCACTTGGCTGCAGGAAGATGCCGCGGGCGCCCCGCAGGCTCGGGCGCCCGCCACGACCGCTGCCCCGGCCACGCTGCCGCTGGTGGTGGTGGGCGCGCACCTGTCGGGCCTGCCGCTGAACGGCCAGTTGACCGAGCGTGGTGCACGCCTGCGCCAGGCCACGCACACCGCGGCGCTGTACCGCCTGTATGCCCTGCCCGGCACCGTGCCGCCCAAGCCCGGGCTGCTGCGTGTGAACGAAGGTGGCGCCGCCATCGCGGTCGAGGTGTGGGACATGCCGCTGGCCGCCGTGGGCTCGTTTCTTGCGCTGGTGCCGCAGCCGCTGTCACTGGGGTCCATCACCCTGGCCGATGGCACCGTGGCCCACGGCTTCCTGTGTGAACCGGCGGCTTTGGCCGGTGCCACCGACATCACGGCCAGCGGCGGCTGGCGCGCTCACCTGCATTCTCTGTAAACCCATCGAGGACCTCGCCCCATGGACCGTCGCGACTTCATCCTGACCGGCAGCGCCGGTGTTGCACTCACCAGCCTGCCGCTGTCGGCCGCCGCCCAGGCGCGCCCGAAGGACGTGCTGGTGGTGGCCAATGAATTCGGCCCCAACTCGCTGGACATCCACACCGTGGGCGCCAACCGGCCCAGCTACGGTGTCAGCTGGCTCGTCTACGACCGGCTCATGACCTATGGCAAACGCACGTTGCCCGACGGCCGGGTCATCTACGACCGCAACAAGCTCGAACCCGAACTCGCCGAAAGCTGGCAGATCGCGCCCGACGGCACCAGCGTCACCTTCAAGCTGCGCAAGAACGCGAAATTCCACGACGGCGCGCCGGTCACCGCCAAGGACGTCAAGTGGAGCTTCGACCGCGCCGTCAGCGTGGGCGGTTTCGCCACCTTCCAGATGGGCGCCGGCTCGCTGGAAAAGCCCGAGCAGTTCGAGGTGGTCGACGACCACACCTTCCGCATCAAGTTCCTGCGCAAGGACAAGCTGACGATGAACAACATCGCGGTGCCGGTGCCCGTTGTCTTCAACAGCGAACTGGTGAAGAAGAACGTCACCGCGCAGGACCCCTGGGGCCTGGCCTGG
>JANOBX010000262.1:0-2232 GCA_031411875.1 Burkholderiales bacterium
TCCACTTCACCGGCCCGCTGCCGCCACAGGACCTGCCGCAGGTGCTGTCGGCCGCCGACGTGTTCGTGCTGGCCACCCGCAACGAGGGCTGGGCGAACGTCTTCCTGGAGGCCATGGCCATCGGCCTGCCGGTGGTGACCACCGACGTGGGCGGCAATGCCGAGGTGGTGTGCGGGCCCGAGCTGGGCCGCGTCGTGCCTTTCGGGGACGAGGCGGCCTTGACTTCGGCCCTGCAGGAGGCGCTGGACGTCCCCTGGAACCCCGAGGCCATCCGGCAGTATGCCCAGGCCAACACCTGGGACCTCCGCGTGGACGTGCTGGAAACGGAGTTCCGTGCGCTCTGCCGCACCGGTGCGACGTCCGCAGGCGCTGCGGCAGCGCCCGGCGCCCCGTCGCGACCGTAAAGTTCCGGGTCGATGTACACGCCACTGATTTCCAGCCTGGTCTTTCCGCTGCAGGAGCGCTTAAAGCGGCACAGCACGGTGGCCGTGCGCCGCCGCATGGAGCAGTCGCAGTGGTGGGCCCCCGAGCAGATCGCCGCCCTGCAGGCCGCACGTCTGCGCGCGCTGCTGGTCGATGCCGCCCGGGTGCCGTATTGGCGCGAACTCTTCGCCCGGCTGAAGTTCGACCCCGGTGCGGTCACCGGGCCGCAGGACCTGCAGGCCCTGCCGCTGCTGGACAAGCCCACCATCCGAGCGAACACCGAAGCCATGAAGCATCCGCAGGCCCAGGGCCTGGCGCGCTTCAACACCGGCGGCAGCAGCGGTGAACCGCTGGTCTTCTTCATCGGCAACCAGCGCGTCAGCCACGACGTGGCCGCCAAGTGGCGCGCCACGCGCTGGTGGGGCGTGGACATCGGTGACCCGGAGATCGTCGTCTGGGGCTCGCCCATCGAATTGGGGAGCCAGGACCATGTTCGCGCCTGGCGCGACCGCCTCATGCGCACGCAGCTGCTGCCCGCTTTCGAGATGAGCGAGCGCAAGCTCGACGGCTTCGTCGCCGCCATCCGCCGCCGCCGGCCGCGCATGCTGTTCGGGTACCCCAGCGCGCTGAGCCACATCGCCCGCCACGCCCGTGCGCGGGGCCAGCGTATGGACGATCTGGGCGTTCGCGTGGCCTTCGTCACCAGCGAGCGCTTGTACGACGACCAGCGCCAGGCCATCGCCACCACCTTCGGCTGCCAGGTCGCCAACGGCTACGGGGGGCGGGACGCCGGTTTCATCGCGCACGAATGCCCCAGCGGCGGCATGCACCTGACGGCCGAGGACATCGTGGTCGAGATCGTCGACGGGCAGGGCCGCGTGCTGCCCTCGGGGCAGGCCGGGGAGATCGTCGTCACCCACCTGGCCACGCGGGACTTTCCCTTCATCCGTTACCGCACCGGTGACGTCGCCGTGATGGACAGCGCGCGCTGCGCCTGTGGGCGGGGCCTGCCCCTGCTCAAGGAGATCCAGGGCCGCAGCACCGATTTCGTCGTCGCCGCCGATGGCACGGTGATGCACGGCCTGGCGCTGGTCTACATCCTGCGGGACCTGCCGCAGGTGTCCGGCTTCAAGATCGTGCAGAACAGCCTGCAGCAGGTGCAGGTTCAGGTGGTGGCCGGGGCGGGCTTCGACCTGGCGGTGCATTCGTCCGTCATCGCCGCCGGCTTCAGGCGGCGCCTGGGCGCCAGCGTGCAGGTCGACGTGGACGTGGTGGCGGCCATTGCCCCGGAAAAGTCGGGCAAGTTCAGATACGTGGTGAGCCACGTCGCCGCCGCTGCGCCCGCTCAAGCTCTTCAACCCGAGAACAGCCGTGCGTGACCTGCTGCTGTTTGCCATCGTCGCCCTGCTCGGCGTGGTCGCCTTGCGCCGGCCCTGGATCGGCGCGCTGCACTGGACATGGCTGAGCGTGATGAACCCGCACCGTTATGCCTTCGGCTTCATGTTCACGGCGCCGGTGGCTGCGGTGGCGGCCGGCACCACGCTGCTGGGCCTGCTGATGACGAAGGATCGGCAGTCGCCCTTCCAGGGTGCACCGCCGGTCATCCTGGCCGTGTTCATGGTCTGGATGACCCTGTCGCTGCTGTTCGGCTACGACATCTCGGGCGACTACCCGCAGTGGGACAAGGTCATGAAGATCAACTTCATGGTGCTGGTCACGCTGATGGTGCTGACGACCAAGCTGCATATCGTCAGCTTCGTGTGGGTGTGTGCGTTGTCGGTCGCCTTGCTGGGCGTCAAGGGCGGCATC
>JANOBX010000263.1:0-3342 GCA_031411875.1 Burkholderiales bacterium
TCTCGCCCTGACAGGCAAAGCTCAGTCCCTCTTCGGTGAAGCTCATGACGCCAGGGCCGCGCACGTGGCTTCGAGCAAGGCCGGTGCGGTCTCGATTTCCAGTGCTTGCCAGAAGCTGGGGCCCATGACCACAGCGGCATGGACCGCTCCCGCGACACCCGCGGCGCCCACAGCGCGCATGGGCGCCAGCACGCGCTCGCTGGCCGGGGACAAGGCCGCGCCTTCGCGCGGCGCAACTTCGAAGCACACCACGCGGGGCAGACCAGCGGGCAGTCGCATCTCGGCCTGCGCCATCGGCAAGGCCAGGGCAGGGGCCAGGCGATAGCCGCCCACTTCCACCGTCTGGCCCGCCTGCAGCTGCTCCATCGGCTTGGCGCGGTCGCTGCCCGCACCAGTGGCGGCGGGGCGATCGGTGGCCAGCCATTCTGCCCCGGACTTCAGGCGCAGGAACTGCTGCAGGTGCTGCCGTCCGGACACCACGGGCTGCCAGCACAGCAGGCCGGGCCCGGGCCGGGCCGCCAGGCTTTCCGCGGCGAGCAGGGCGCCCAGCCGCAAGCCCCACAGCCAGGGCTCGACGCCCGAGGCCCGTGCCAGCCAGGTGCGTGCGCTGTCCAGCTCCTGCAGCCAGTAGTCCCAGCGAGCGTCGGCGAAGTCGCCGCTGCTGTCGCCGGTGCCCGCGAGGTCCACCTGCAGCACATGCCAGCCGGCGGCGGCCAGCGCGCGCGACTGCAATGCGGCCATGCGCCGGGACTTGTTCATCTCCTCGGCCCAGGGCGGCACGTAAAGCACGGCGCCACGGGCCGGGCCAAGGGGGGCGTGTTCGATGCAAAACAGGCGCCGCGGGCCCACCGGCATGAACCAGGGGCGCGCCGGGCCCGGGGCTGCGGTCACCGCGCCTGCAGCTCTTCGACGAAGGCCAGCAGGCTGCCGAAGGTGGCGAAGACCGAACCGTCGATGTCGTCGTCGGCGATGGTGATGCCGAAGTGTTCCTCGATGGCCGTGATCAGCGACACCACGGCCATCGAATCGAGTTCAGGAATGCCGCCCAGCAGCGGCGTGTCGCTGTCGAAAGCGCGTGCGCGCCCGCCCAGACTGAGCACGTCGTCGAGGATGGTCTTGAGATCGTCGGCAGATTGCATGAACCCTCGGCTGTGGTGACTGGATACGGGAAAACAACCTGGAATTGTAGGCAGCCGGGCCACGCGGGGACCGTTCACTCCTGCACGTCTTCGAAGCTGCCGTTCATGCTTGCGTTCAGGCTGGCGGCAGCAGCCGCCAGACCGGGGCGTTGCGGTCGCTTGCCGACACATGCAGGTAGGGAAACCGCGGCAACACCGACAGCTGCAGCGGCCCGGCCACGATGAACAGCGCGCCGCCGCAGTCGACGATGCCCAGGCGGGCGTGCGAGGCCAGCGAGGCTGGGTTGAAGGCCGAAATGCGGCTGAAGCTCCAGCGCACGCCGCGCGCCGCCTGCTCGGCGTCGACATGGCTCCACAGGCGCGCCATGGTGCGGCCGATGCGGAAACGCGGCTCGACATACACGTCGAAATCCCAGACACAGGCCGCCGGCGCTGCCAGCACGAAGCTGCAACGCACCTCGTCCTCTTCGTAGCGCTGGCGTTGCAGCCAGATGAAGCCGGCGAACTCGCCGCGTACCAGGGCCGCGGTGCAGGTGGCCCCGGCGGCATACCTTCGTTGGATGATGTCCGGCGGCCTGGGAAATGCCGCGACCATGGCGTCGCCAGGCGCGATGTCATGGATCAGCGTGGCCGGGTCGGCGCGCATGGCCGGGCCTGCCGACCGACCGATGGGCTGCGCCACCAGGCGGTACTTGACGATGCGAACCCGGCCCCCGCTCAGCCGTTCCATCAGGCGTGCGCACAGGTACAGGCTGCCGTCCACCGGACCCATCTGCTTGAATGCGGTGCGTAAGCTCATCCACCCCTGGCACTGTCAACGAAGCGGGTGACTATGCCTGACAGTGCCTGAAATACGCGCCCGCCGAAACGTGCAAAGTTACGCCGCATTCGGCCGCGCGCCCGGTCGGAAGCACAGGGCGACTGACCCATAATCGTTTCCAGCGGTTTCATTGGCGCGCCATTGGGGCGAACCATCATCCGTGCCGCCTGCCAGGCATCGCATCCGCGCCGCCGCCACGCCACCGGCCCTGCCTGTGGCGCCGCCCACCGACCGACGACCATGCCCGACGCACACCTGCTGCACGAATTGATCGCCGGCTCTGCCGACCGGCTGCCCGACGCCCCCGCCTTGAGCTACGGCGCACACACCCTGCCCTACGCGGCCCTGCACCATTCGGTGCAGCAGTTCGCCGGAGCGCTGCGCGGGCTGGGCCTGGGTCGCGGCGAGCGCGTCGCCATCTACCTGGACAAGCGCTTCGAAACCGTCATCGCCAGCTTCGGTGCGCCCGCTGCCGGTGCCGTGTTCGTGCCCGTCAACCCGCTGCTCAAGCCCGAGCAGGTGGGTTACATCCTGCGCGACTGCAATGTGCGCGTGTTGCTCACGTCGCCGGAACGCCTGCCGCCGCTGGCCGCCACCCTGGCCGACTGCCCCGACCTGCAGCACGTGGTGGCCACGGGCGCACAGCCGCCTGCCGCCGTGCCGGGCCTGAACCTGCCGGTACACGCCTGGGAAGCCCTGCTGGCCGCAGGCGGCCCGGCCGGCCACCGCGTCGTCGACACCGACATGGCGGCCATCCTGTACACCTCCGGCAGCACCGGCCGCCCCAAGGGCGTGGTGCTGAGCCACCGCAACATGGTGGCCGGCGCCAAGAGCGTGGCCAGCTACCTGGAAAATCAGCCCGGCGACACCCTGCTGGCCGCGCTGCCGCTGTCCTTCGACGCCGGCTTCAGCCAGCTCACCACCGCCTTCCACGCCGGCGCCCGCACCGTGCTGCTGAACTACCTGATGCCGCGCGACGTGCTCAACGCCGTGGTCCGCGAACGTGTCACCGGCCTGACCGCCGTGCCACCGCTGTGGATCCAGCTGTCGCAGCTGGACTGGCCGGCCAGCGTCACCGACCACCTGCGCTACATCGCCAACACCGGCGGGCGCATGCCGCTGCAGACGCTGAACACCCTGCGTGCCAGCCTGCCGCGCACCCGGCCTTTCCTGATGTACGGCCTGACCGAAGCCTTCCGCGCCACCTACCTGCCCCCCGAACAGGTGGACCACCGGCCCGACAGCATCGGCCGCGCCATCCCCAACGCCGAAGTGCTGGTGCTGCGCGAAGACGGCAGCGAATGCGCGGCCGACGAACCCGGTGAACTGGTGCAGCGCGGCGCCCTGGTGGGCCTGGGCTACTGGAACGACCCAGAAAAAACC
>JANOBX010000264.1:0-10380 GCA_031411875.1 Burkholderiales bacterium
GGCCGGGGCGGGCTCGGCGGGCGCCCCCCGCCTTCCTTTAAATCCCGCCCCCCGCGCCATAGGGGGCGGGGGGCCCCCCGCGGGGCCCGGGGGGGGGGGACATGAACGGTGGGGCCCACCCGGCTCTCCCAGCCCCAGGGACCGAATCAGAGTGCAAGGACCGCAACGGGCCGAGAAACGTCACTCGACACCCAAAGAGCGCACTTCGTCGGAAAACGCGGGCACCCTGAAAAGGCAGCCCCTACTGTCGCCCCATCACTTTGGGAGACGTCGATGAAGATGCTTGCCTCGCGGGCCGGCGGCTGGCTGGCTTTGTGGCTGCTGCTGTGTGCCTTGCCGGTCATGGCCGGCACGCCGTTCCTTCGCCCGACAGGCCATCTGGTCACCGTGCCCTGGTTGCAGCAGAACCTGGGTCGGCCCGAGCTCTTGCTGCTGGATGCCTCGCCCCCCAGCCGAGAACCGGCCGGCCGCATTCCTGGCGCCATCGCGGCCGAGCTGTTCAGCTTCGGCCCGCGCGAGCCGGCGCGGGCGCAGATGCAGCAGCTGTTGCAGTCCTGGGGCATCAGCCCGGGGCGAATCATCGTCATCGTCGACCAGGGCGGCAGCTACCAGGCCACGCGCCTGTTCTGGGACCTGCTGCACCAGGGCTTGCCCGCGCAGGACCTGTTCATCCTGGACGGCGGCATGGCGAAGTGGAAGGCCAGCGGCGGCGCCCTCAGCCTGGCGCCCGCGCCGAAGCCGGCGACTGGCACCGCGCAACTCGGCCCGACCGACGGGGCCGTGCGCGTGCGCCTGCCCGAGTTCCTGGCCGCCACCGCCGACCCGGTCCACAACGTGCTGCTCGAAGCCCTGGAGCCGGACTACTTCTACGGCGGCGCCGGCTTCTTCAACCGCCCCGGCCATGTGCCACACGCCACGCTGATGCCCAGCGACGACTTCTTCAACGAGGACAAGACCTTCAAGTCGGCGCCCGAGATCGCACGCATGCTGGCCTATCTGGGCGTGCGGCCCGAGCAGCAGGTGCTGACCTACTGCGGCGGCGGTGGCGCAGCCGCGGTGCCCTTCTTCGCCCTGAAGTACCTGCTCGGCTACCCGCGGGTAAAGATGTTCGCCGAATCTCAGATGGGCTGGCTGCAAGACCCGCGCGAGCTGCCGGTGTGGACCTATGCCGCACCACACCTGGTGCGAGACACGCCCTGGGTCAAGGCCTGGGCGAGCCCGATGCTGAAGTCCTTCGGCCTGTCGACGGTGAGCCTGATCGACGTGCGGCCGGCCGAGGTGTTCCAGCTGGGCCATCTGCCGCTGGCGCTGAATCTGCCGGCGCTGGCCACGGACACCGCCGCCCAGGATCCGGCGGCCCTGCGGCCCTGGCTGGCCCAGGCCGGCGTACCGCCTGGCGACGAAGCCGTGGTGGTGTCCGAAGGCGGCTTGAACGAGCGTTCGGCGCTGGCCTTCCTGGCGCTGGAACGTGCCGGGCAGAGGAAGGTGTCGATCTATCTCGACAGCGTCGAACGCTGGGCCGAAAAAGGCCAGGACGTGATGCGGCCGACCGCCGCATCGGCCACGGTGGCAGCACTGCCGGCTTCGGCCACCCCGCGCAAGCCCGACATCGCGTCAGCCCCGGCACTCTTTCCCGTGGTGATGGTGGCCACCGGCCTGCAGCCGCCGCGCGACGCAGCGCCGGGCCGCGTGTTGCACGTGCCCTATACCCGTCTGCTGAACGGCGACGGCACGCCCAAGCCGGCAGCAGAAATCTGGAACGTTCTGGAGCAGGCCGGTGTGCCGCGCTACGCGCGGCTGCAGGTGCTGGCCGACACCCCCGGCGAGGCGGCGATGGGCTACGTGCTTTTCCGCCTGATGGGCTGGCCCGACGTGCAGGTGGTGGCCGCGGCGCGCTGACGGGGGCCGGTCACAGGCGGCCCAGCGCCTGCGCCAGGCTGATGCGTTCGAACTGTGCGGCGGCGCGAAAGCCCGCCGTGGTGGCGCTGGGCGGCACCAGCAGCGCGTCGGCCAGCGCCGCCACGTGGGTGTGGGCCGGGTCGCACAGCAGCACCAGCCGCGGGGCGCCTTCGCCGGGCGGTTCGTTGAGCTCCTGCACCCAGTCGATGGCGGCCAGGGCTTCGACCACGGGTTCGAGCTGCAGCGGGTCGGCGCGCAGCGACAAAGCCAGGCGCGCCAGCGACAGCCCGCGCTGCGGCGTGTCGCGCAGCGCGGCCAGGCGCTGCAGCACGGCCAGGGCGATCTCGAAACGGTAGCCCGGCGTCGGCGCGCGGCGCACCACGCGCATCTGCAGGCTGGGCGCATAGGCCACGATGACCGCCCCCAGCAGCACGATCACCCACACCAAGTAGATCCACAGCAGCAGGATCGGCGCCGTGGCAAAGGCGCCGTACATCACCGAATAGGTGGGCACCGATTGCACGTACCAGCTCAGCGCCGCCTTCGCGACTTCGAAGGCCAGGGCCACGAACAAGCCGCCCGACCAGGCATGGCGCCAGCGCACCGGGGTGTTGGGCACGTAGTGATAGAGCGCGGCGGCGGCAGCAGCCAGCAGCATGAACTCCAGCAGGTTCAGCAGCAGGCTGATGCCGCCCGGCAAGGCCGAGACCAGCCCGCGGTTGGCCGACACGGCATAAGACGTGACCGACAGGCTCACCCCCAACGCCAGCGGGCCCAAGGTCAACGCCGACCAGTACACCAGGATGCGCTGCGCCAGGGAACGCGCCTTGCGCACACGCCAGATGGCGTTCAGGGTGCGGTCGATGGTCAGCACCAGCGCCAGCGCGGTGGCCACCAGCAGCAGCAGGCCGGCGGTGCCCAGCCGGCTGGCCTTGCCGGCGAACTGAGTCAGCCAGCGCAGCACCTGCGCGCCGATGTCGGCCGGCACCAGGCTCTGCAGGAAGTACTTCTGCAGCGCCGTCTGGAACGACGCGAACATCGGGAAGGCCGAGAACACCGCCAGCATCACGGTCACCAGGGGCACCAGGGCAATCAGGGTGGTGAAGGTCAGGCTGCCGGCGGTGAGACCCAGGCGGTCTTCGCGAAAGCGCTCGCGCAGGGTGCGCAGGGTCTCGAACCAGGGCCAGTTGCGCAGGGTCGTCAGCAGCTCGGCGCCGCGCTCGGACAGGGCGGCGCGCCAAGCCACCCTGTTGGTGGGGTGCGCGCTCATGGTGTCTATCATGCCGCATGACCCGTGCCCGCCCCGCCGCCGCTCCTGAACCCCTGGCCCCGCCGCCGCGCGAGCCCGACAGCGTGGCGCGCAACATGCGTGCTGCAGCACTGGCCGGCCTGCTGGCGCTGATCGCCCTGGGCCTGGCCTGGGAACTGTGGCTGGCGCCCACCGGCAGCGGCACGCTGGCGCTGAAGGTGCTGCCGCTGGTGCTGTGCCTGGCCGGCCTGTGGCGCCACCGCATGTACACCTTCCGCTGGCTGAGCATGCTGGTCTGGCTGTACTTCCTGGAAGGCGTGACGCGGGCCTGGACCGAAGACGGCATCAGCCGCTGGCTGGCCCTGGGTGAGGTGGTGCTGAGCCTGCTGCTGTTCGCCTGCAGCTCGTTCTACATCCGCTGGCGGCTGCGGCAGGCACGCCTGGCCGCGGCGCAAGAACCCGCGGTGTGAACACCGGGTTGATCCAGTCACTGCGCAGCCTCGTCGGTGCGCAGCAGGTGCTGACCGAGGGCGACCTCTCGGCCTGGGAACTCGACTGGCGGCGGCGTTGGCGCGGCCGTGCCCTGGCCGTGGTGCGGCCCGGCAGCACGGCGGAAGTGGCCGCCGTGGTGCAGGCCTGCGCCGCGGCTGGCGTGGCCATCGTGCCGCAGGGTGGCAACACCGGGCTGGTGGGCGGCGGCGTGCCCAGCGCCGACGGCAGCCAGGTGCTGCTGAGCCTGCAGCGCCTGAACCGGGTGCGCGCGATCGATGGCGCCAACCTCACGATGACGGTGGACGCCGGCTGCGTGCTGCAGGCCGTGCAGCAGGCAGCAGCCGAACGCGGCCTGCTCTTCCCGCTGAGCCTGGCGGCCGAAGGCAGCTGCACCATCGGCGGCAACCTGGCCACCAACGCCGGCGGCACGCAGGTGCTGCGCTGGGGCAATGCGCGCGACCTCTGCCTGGGCCTGGAGGTGGTGACGGCCCAGGGCGATGTCTGGGACGGCCTGAGCGGCCTGCGCAAGGACAACACCGGCTACGACCTGCGCGACCTGTTCATCGGCAGCGAAGGCACGCTGGGCATCATCACCGCGGCCACCCTGAAGCTGGCGCCGCAGCCCGCCGCCAGCACCACCGCCCTGGCCGCCTGCTGCACGCTCGACGACTGCGTGGCGCTGCTGGCGCGCGCGCAGTCCCGCCTGGGTTCTGGCCTGACCGGTTTCGAGGTGATGGGCCGCTTTGCCCTGCAGCTGGTGGCCCGGCACTTCCCCGCCCTGCCCCGGCCGCTGCCCGAGGCCCCCTGGACCGTGCTGCTCGAGCAAAGCGACCCCGAAAGCGAGCAGGTCGCGCGCACCCGCTTCGAAGCCCTGCTGGGCGACGCCCTGGAAGCCGGCGTGGTGCAGGACGCGGTGGTGGCCGAAAGCATCTTGCAGGCGCGGGCGCTGTGGCACCTGCGTGAATCGATCCCGCTGGCCCAGGCCGAGGAAGGCTTGAACATCAAGCACGACATCTCTCTGCCGGTGTCGGCCGTCCCGGCCTTCTGCGCCCACACCGACGCGCTGCTGGAACGGCACTACCCGGGTGTGCGCCTGGTGAACTTCGGCCACCTGGGCGACGGCAACCTGCACTACAACGTGCAGGCCCCGGCCGGCGCCGATGGCGCGCGCTTCCTGGCCGAACACGAGCATGCCGTGAACACGCTGGTGTTCGACGCGCTGCAGCCGCATGGCGGCTCGTTCTCGGCCGAGCACGGCATCGGTGAGCTCAAGCGCGACGAACTCGCAGCGCGCAAGTCACCGGTGGCGCTGCGCCTGATGCGGGGCATCAAGACGGCGCTGGACCCGCAGGGCTTGATGAACCCGGGGCGCGTGCTGGCGCGCTGAGGCTTCGCACCGCGGGGCAGCCGCCACAGGGCCTGGCTACTGCACCGGCCCTTTCAAAGCGGCGGGCACCGGAATCGCCACCGTCTCGATGCCTTCGTCCAGCAGGGCCGCTCGTTGCTCCGGCGTGGCCTGGCCGCGGATGCCGCGTTCGCTGCTTTCACCGTAGTGGATGCGACGTGCTTCCTCGGCAAACTGGTCGCCGACGTCTTCGGTACGCGCCATCAGTTCACGAACGGCCTTCAGCCACGCCGCCTGCAGATCGGGACTGTCAAGCGCCGTCACGGCGGTGCCGGCCTGAGCAGCATGGCCACCGAGTGCCTGAGCCACACCAGTAGACGGGGCGACCGGGGAAGCCGGGATCTCGCGTGCGCCCGAGAGATTCAGCCTGGGCGCCGAGGGCATGCGGGTGACGACGCTGTCGCTGCACAGCGGGCATTGCAGGCGGCCGCTGCCGTTCTGCTGCATGAAGTCGTCTTCGGACGCGAACCAGCCCTCGAAGCCGTGGCCGTTCGCACAGCGCAGGTTCAGCACTTTCATCGATGGATATTACGCAGTGCGCCGCAAACCCGGTAAGCGCGGGTCTTCAAGTCGGCTGCCAGTGCAGCTCGCGCGCACCTGCGCGCCAGCGCTGCATCAGGTGCAGGCCGACGATGGTCTTGACGTCGGGCAACTGCCCGGCGGCGCACAGCTCGTCGAGCTCGGCTTCGCTGTGCAGCACGACCTCGACGAACTCGCCAGGGTCGAGCTGTTGCCGTCCCGGTGTCAGGCCACGCGCCAGCCAGATCCAGATGCTTTCGCTGGAGTAAGCCGCGGCGTTGTGGATCTCCAGGCCGAAGGCCCATTCGCTGGCCACGTAACCGGTTTCTTCGAGCAGCTCGCGCTGGGCGCAGGCGAGGGTGGTTTCGCCAGGGTCCAGCTTGCCTGCGGGCAGCTCCAGCAGCACCCGCCCCAGCGGGTAGCGGTGCTGGCGCACCAGCACCAGACGGCCGTCGTCGAGCGAGGCCAGCACCGCCACGGCACCGCCGTGCTGGATGTATTCGCGCGTGGCCACCTGGCCGTCGGGCAGCTGCACCTCGTCGCGCACCAGATGCAGGAAACCGTCGTGCAGGACCTCGCTCTTGCCGGTGGCGGTTTCCGTGAGGTGCGCGTCGTCGGCGGCCATCAGCGGGCGTTCAGGTGGCCAGGGTGCGCACGATGGCGTCGCGGCACAGCGCCATCAGGCCGCCGGAGAACAGGCCGAACAGCAGCACGGCCGCGCCGTTGGCGGCGAGTAGCACGCCCACGCCCTGGCTCTGGCCCACCGGCGCAGTCTGGGTGGGTGCGTCGAACCACATCACCTTGACGACTCGCAGGTAGTAGTAGGCACCGATCAGCGAGAACACCACCGCGACGACCGTCAGCACGATGTACAGCGTGACGTTGGTGCTGACCAGGGCCTGGATGACCGACAGCTTGCCGAAGAACCCCACCATCGGCGGGATGCCGGCCAGCGAGAACATGAACACCGTCATCACGCCTGCCGCCCAGGGGCTGCGCCGGGCCAGGCCGCCCAGGTCGTCGATGTGCTCGGACTCGAAACCCTGGCGCGACAGGAACATGATCATGCCGAAGGTGCCCAGCGTGGTGAGCACATAGGTGACCAGGTAGAACATCGCCGAGCTGTAGGCATTGCCGGCCGACACCGTGTTGCCGCTGACCACCCCCGCCGACATCGCCAGCAGCACCCAGCCGACCTGCGCGATCGTGGAATAGGCCAGCATGCGCTTCAGGTTGGTCTGCGACAGGGCGGCAAAGTTGCCCACCGCCAGGCTGGCCACGGCCAGCACGATCAACATCTGCTGCCAGTCCAGCGCCAGCCCCAGCATGCCTTCGACCAAGAGCCGGATGGTGATGGCAAAGGCCGCGAACTTCGGGGCGCCGCCGATCAGCAGCGTGACCGCGGTGGGGGCACCCTGATAGACGTCGGGCACCCACATGTGGAAGGGCACGGCGCCCAGCTTGAAGGCCAGGCCGGCGACCACGAACACGACGCCCAGCACCAGCACTTCCTGGTTGATGCGGCCGGTGGCGATGGCTTCGAGCACGCGTGGGATCTCGAGCGAACCCGTGGCCCCGTACATCATGCTCAGGCCGTAGAGCAGGAAGCCGCTGGCCAGCGCGCCGAGCACGAAGTACTTCATCGCCGCTTCGGTGCTGATGGCGTGGTCACGGCGCAGTGCCGCCAGCGCATACAGGCTCAGGCTCATCAGCTCCAGGCCCAGGTACAGCACCAGGAAGTGGTTCGCACTGCACATGACCGAAATGCCCAGCAGCACGAACATCGCGAGCATGAAGAACTCGCCCTTGAGCATCTCGCGGCTGCCCAGCGTGGGGCGGGCATAGGCCAGGGTCATCATGACACTGAGGGCCGCGAAGAAGGCCAGCAGATGGCCCATGGGGTCGGTGACGACCATGCCGCCCATGCCGTAGGCCGTCTCGCCGGCGTTGTGGCGCATCAGGTGCAGGGCTGCGAACACCGCGATGCTGCCCTGGGTCAGCCAGAAGGTCAGGCGGCGCTGCTCGTCGCGGCTTTCCAGGTCGATCAGCAGCACCGCGCAGGCGGCCACCAGCAACCAGATCTCAGGGACCAGCACCGACCAGTTCATTGCACTCATTCTTGTTCGTCCTGGCCGGGTTCAGCTCGGCAGCTTGGAGGTGGCCACGTGCTTGAGCAGTTCGGCCACCGAGACGTTCATCACGTCGGTGAAAGGCTTGGGATACAGGCCCATCCACAGCACCGCGACGGCGAGCACGGCAAGCATGGTGAATTCGCGGGCATTGATGTCCTTCAGCGCCTTCACGTCGTCGTTGGCGACGTCGCCGAAGTAGACGCGCTTGACCATCCACAGCGTGTAGGCGGCACCGAAGATCAGCGTGGTGGACGCCAGCAGGCCGATCCAGAAGTTGTATTGCACCGCGCCCAGGATGACCATCCATTCGCCGACGAAGCCGGCCGTGCCGGGCAGGCCGCAATTGGCCATGGCGAACAGCACGGCAAAGGCCGCGAACTTGGGCATGGTGTTGGCCACGCCGCCATAGCTGGCGATCTCGCGGCTGTGCACGCGGTCGTAGAGCACGCCGATGCACAGGAACATGGCGCCGCTGACGAAGCCGTGGCTGATCATCTGCACCAGCCCGCCAGCCACGCCCAGGTCGTTGAACATGAAGAAGCCCAGCGTGACGAAGCCCATGTGGGCGATGGAGCTGTAGGCCACCAGCTTCTTCATGTCCTGCTGCACCAGGGCCACCAGGCCGATGTAGAGCACCGCCACGAGGCTGAGCGTGATGATGAGCCAGTCGAATTCACGCGCCGCGTCGGGTGCGATCGGCAGGGAAAAGCGCAGGAAGCCGTAGGCCCCGAGCTTCAGCATGATGGCCGCCAGCACCACCGAGCCGCCGGTGGGCGCCTCGACGTGCGCGTCGGGCAGCCAGGTGTGCACCGGCCACATCGGCACCTTGACCGAGAAGGCCGCCAGGAAGGCGAAGAACAGCAGGCTCTGCGCCGGCAAGGGCAGGGGCAGCTTGTGCCAGGCTGCGATCTCGAAGCTGCCACCACTCTTGAAGTACAGGAAGACCAGGGCCACCAGCATCAGCAGCGAACCGGCCAGTGTGTACAGGAAGAACTTGAACGCCGCGTAGACGCGGTTCGGGCCACCCCAGACGCCGATGATGATGTACATCGGAATGAGCGTGGCTTCGAAGAACACGTAGAACAGCATGCCGTCGGCGGCAGAGAACACACCCACCATCAGGCCCGACAGGATCAGGAAGGCGCCCATGTACTGGGCCACGCGCTCGGTGATCACTTCCCAGGCGGCGATGACGACGATGACGGTGATGAAGGCCGTCAAGGGCACGAACCACATCGACAGCCCGTCCACGCCCAGGTGGTAGTGGATGTTGAAGCGCTCGATCCAGGGCATCTTCTCGACGAACTGGAGTTCGGCGGTGCTGGTGTCGAAGCGCGTGATGAGCGGCAGCGTGACCAGGAACGAGGCGATGGCCCCGACCAGCGCGGCACCGCGTGTCATGCCGGCGTTCTCGTCGCGGCCCGTGGCCAGCAGCAGCACACCGACGGCGATGGGCAGCCAGATGGCGACACTCAACAAGCCCATGGGGTCCCTCTTCCTTCGTTCTTGTTGGGCATGGTCGTGGTCGCAGACATCAGCGCATCAGGCTGCTGAAGTAAGGCCAGAGCTGCCAGGTGAGCAGGCCGAAGATGCCGAGCATCATCACCAGCGCGTACCAGTAAAGGTGTCCGGTCTGCACCCGCCGCACCATGCCCCCGAAGGCCCCGACGGCGCGGGCAGAACCGTTGACGATGGCGCCGTCGATCAAGGCCTGGTCGCCGCCCTTCCACAAGCCCATGCCCACGAGGCGGGCGCCAGCGGCCAGCACGTGTTCGTTGAACCAATCCAGGTAGTACTTGTTCTCGAGCACGCGGCGCAGGGGCTTGAGGTTGCGGTCGAGCGCAGCAGGAATGGCGGGCATCTTCAGGTAGAACAGCCAGGCCGTGAACACGCCTGCAGCGGCCAGCCAGAACGGCAGGGTCTGCAGGCCGTGGAGTGCCATGGCCGTCGCACCGTGGAATTCCTCGGCCAGCGCGGCCATGGCCGGGTGCTTGGCGGCGTCGACGGTGATGGCGTCCTTCAGGAAGTCGCCGAACAGCATGGGCTGGATCGTCATGAAGCCGATCAGCACCGACGGCAGGGCCAGCAGCACCAGGGGCGCGGTCACGACCCAGGCCGATTCATGCGGTACATGGGCATGGGCATGGCCGTCGTGGCCATGGTCGTCGTGGGCATGGTCGTGGTCGTCTTCGGGCGGGAAGGGCTTGTGCCGGAAGCGTTCTTCGCCGTGGAAGACCAGGAAGTACATGCGGAACGAGTAGAAGGCCGTCACGAACACACCGGCGTAGACCGCGAACATCGCAAAGCCGGCGCCCGGAAGCGCGCTGTGGTGCGACGCGATCAGGATGCTGTCCTTGCTGTAGAAGCCGGCGAACAGCGGCGTGCCGATCAAGGCCAGGCTGCCGAGCAGCGCCGTGAGCCAGGTGATGGGCATGTACTTGCGCAGGCCGCCCATGTTGCGGATGTCCTGGTCGTGGTGCATGCCCATGATCACGCTGCCGGCGGCCAGGAACAGCAGCGCCTTGAAGAAGGCGTGCGTCATCAGGTGGAACACCGCCACGCTGTAGACCGACAGGCCGAGTGCGACCGTCATGTAGCCCAGCTGGCTCAGCGTGGAATAGGCCACCACGCGCTTGATGTCGTTCTGGATGATGCCCAGGAAGCCCATGAACAGCGCCGTGATG
>JANOBX010000265.1:0-2198 GCA_031411875.1 Burkholderiales bacterium
CGGCCGGGGTGGGAGCGGGGTCAGGAGACATGGGTGGTGGTCAGGGCTTGGGTGATGCAGCCGTGCAGCGACTGGCGGATGCGGCTGAGCAGGCGGTAGAGCGCGGTGGTGGTGCGCCCGAGCTGGGTGGCCATGTCCTCCAGTGCCAACGCGTGATGGTAGCGCAGTTCGAGGACCTGGCGGTGATCGGTGCTGAGCTTGGCCAGGCACTCATGCAGAGCGCGTTCGCGCTGACCGAGCTGATCGCCCGCCTGCTCCATCTCGTCGGCGACGGCGTAGAGGAAGGCGTCGCTGAAATCGAGGCGGTCGCGGTGCCGCCGTTTGCGGAAGGCCAGCACCTGATGGAAGCAGACCTTGCGCGCCCAGGCGGCGAAGTTGGTGCCAGGCTCGAACTGGGCGAAGGCGCGCCACATCACCACCTTGGCCTCCTGCAGGACGTCGTCGGCGTCCGCCGGCTGCGGTACCATGGTCATGACGTAGGCACCCAGCAGCCGCTCGTGGCGGGCGAGCAGGACGACGAATTCCTCGGCATGGGGCGCAGGGTCAGGCATGGGATCACCCGGGAAGTCCGTCGCGGACGGAAGTTGGACAGGCAAAATGTGGAGGCTTGCCGGCAAGGCTCGGGCGATGGCGTCCTTCCGCAATTCCGGGCCGCTTCGGGCCCACGTGGCAGCTCTTGGGGTGACGCGGACAAGCTCGTGCGAGATGAGGTGTCCAAGATGCCCGGAAGCGGACTCATCGGAGGAGAGCACCCATGAGAAGCATCCTCCTCGTCATCGGCCTGATCCTGTCCTGCGGGGGCGCCCCTGGCGCGCTCGCGGGGTCGGAAGCCGATGAGATCGCTTTCTTCGAGTCCAAGGTACGGCCGATCCTCAGCGAACGCTGCTTCGAATGCCACAGCACGGGTAAGAAGGTCAAAGGCGGTCTCGCCCTCGACACCAGGGCCGACTGGGCGAAGGGGGGCGACGCCGGTCCGGCCATCGTGCCTGGGAAGCCGCACGAGAGCCTGCTGATCACCGCCATCGGTTGGCGTGACCTCGACCTGCAGATGCCGCCGAAGCAACAGCTCAGCGAGCGGGAACGGCAGGTGCTGACCGAGTGGGTGCAACGTGGCGCCCACGATCCGCGGGCAGGCGCAGCACAAGCGCCGGCCAAAGATCGTGCGCTCGGCATCGAGGCAGGGCGGACGTTCTGGGCCTACGCACCGCTGACATCGGCGACCCCGCCAGCGGTGCAGGACGCGGGCTGGGCGCGCACCCCCATCGACCACTTCATCCTCGCCGGCCTGGAGGCGCGCGGGCTGCGTCCGGCGGCGGACGCGACTCCCGTCGCGCTGGTCCGCCGCCTGGTCTTCAGCCTCACCGGACTGCCACCGAGTCCGCAGCAGGTCGACCGTTTCGTCGCCCGCGCCGGCACGAATGGCACCACCGGCAGCAACCGCGCGCAGGCGGTCGACGAGCTCACGGCCGAACTGCTGGCCACGCCTGCTTTCGCCGAGCGCTGGGCCAGCCACTGGCTGGACCTCACGCGTTTCGCCGAGTCGAGCGGCGGTGGCCGCACCCTGCTGTTCAAGGATGCCTGGCGGTTCCGTGACTACGTGGTGCAATCCTTCGCGGAGAACCGACCGCTCGATCAGATGATCCGCGAGCACATCGCCGGCGACCTGTTGCCCGCCGCCTCGCCGCAGGAACGTGCGCGCCAGCTGACCGCCACCGCCTTCCTGGCGCTCGGCCCCACCATCTACGAGGAACAGGACAAGCAGCGCCTGCGTTTCGACGTCATCGACGAGCAGCTCGATACCATCGGCAAGGCCTTCCTCGGCCAGACCATCGGCTGCGCGCGCTGCCACGATCACAAGTTCGATCCCATCCTGCAGCGCGACTACTACGCCTTGGCCGGCATCTTCGCTTCGACCCGCACGCTGTCGAATTATACCGACAACGTGGTGCGCTGGATCGATGCGCCACTGCCGCTGGCGGCGGCTGAGGAGAAAGCCATCACCCAGGCTGCGTCGCAGCTTGAGAGCGCGCAGAAACGGCTGAAGGAGGCGAAGAACGAGGTCGCCCGTTTCAAGGACGTCGCCTCGGGCCTGTCGCAGAAGACCAACCAGCCCATCCCGCTCAGCGAGTTGGCCGGCATCGTCATCGATGACGCACAGGCGCAGGCGAGCGGGCAGTGGAAACAGTCCACCCACTCAC
>JANOBX010000266.1:0-8441 GCA_031411875.1 Burkholderiales bacterium
AAGGGGCCACCCGGCTCGCCCAGCCCAAGGGACCCACTCCCCCTGCCAAAGGAGCCCCACCCCAACGACCTACCGCAGCCAGCCCTTGCGCATGAAGAACAGGAACGGCGCTGCGACAGAGGCGACCATCAGCGTGATGGCGAAGGCGTAGCCGTATTGCCACTTCAGTTCCGGCATGTTGTCGAAGTTCATGCCGTAGACGCTGGCGATCAGCGTGGGCGGGAGCAGCGCCACGCTGGCCACCGAGAAGATCTTGATGATCTTGTTCTGGTTGATGTTGATGAAGCCGACCGTCGCGTCCATCAGGAAGTTGATCTTGTCGAAGAGGAACGCGGTGTGGCTGTCCAGGCTGTCGATGTCGCGCAGGATCTGGCGTGCTTCCTCGAACTGCTCGGCGCTCAGCATGCGGCTGCGCATCATGAAGCTCAGGGCGCGGCGGGTGTCCATGACGTTGCGGCGGATGCGGCCGTTCAGGTCTTCCTCGCGCGCGATGGCGGTCAGGATCTCGCCGGCGGCGCGGTCGTCCACGTCCTGCTTGAGCACGCGGGCGCTGACTTTCTCGAGCCCGTCGTAGATGCCTTCCAGCGCGTCGGCCGAAAACTCGGCGTCGGCGTCGTACAGCTTCAGCAGCACGTCCTTGGCATCCTCGATCAGCGCAGGCGTGCGCCGCGCGCGCAGGCGCAGCAGGCGGAACACCGGAAGGTCCTCGCCGTGCACCGAGAACAGGACCCGGTCGCGCAGGATGAAGGCCACGCGCACGTTGCGCGCCGGACGGCCGTCGACCCCGGGTTCGGCGTCGACGAGGAAGTCTGAGCGGATGTGCAGCTCGCCGTTGTCTTCCTCGTAGAAGCGGGCCGATTCCTCGAGGTCGTCGTCGACCGCGTCGCTGGGCACCACCAGGCCGAAGCGGCTGGTGACCCAGCCTTTTTCCTCGGGCGTGGGGGCTTCCATGTCGACCCATACCGGCTGCACGCCCACGAGTCCGGAGGCGCTGCCGACTTCGTGCTGGACCAGCCTGCCGTTGACGAGGGTGAATACATTCAGCATGGCCGTTGATTATGTGGGGGTCGGGCCCCAGGCCCGGCCCGGTGCCGCTGCCGTCGCGATGGCAGACTCAGCCCCCATGAAACCCTGGATCCGCTGGGCCGCAGGCGGCTCGTTCGCGCTGCTGCTGGCCGCTGCCGCCTTGCTGGCGCTGGCGGTCGACCGCACGCCGGCCGTGGCCGAGCGCGGCGATGTCAGTCTCGACGAAGTCGCCCATGCGCTGGCTGTCGCGCGCCGCCACGACCCGCGCCGCAGCGTGCCCGGCAGGCTGACGCAGATCACGGTGAACGACCGCGACATCGAGCTGCTGCTCAACCACGCCGCGCACCGCCTGCTGGGCGTGCGCGTGGCCGTGGCACTGCAGCCGCAGCAGGCACGGCTGGTGGCCAGCCTGCCCTGGCGCTGGGGCCCTCTGGCCGGCTGGCTGAACCTGAAGGCCGAACTGCAACAGGCACCGGGACTGCCCGCCCTGGCGCAGTGGCAGCTGGGCAGCCTACCTCTGCCCCGAGCCCTGGCCTGGCCGCTGCTGGAAGCCGCCGCCACCCGCCTGGGCGCGGTGTCGAACCTCGCCTTGATTCCCGAGGTGGTGCAGCAGGTTCGCTTCGACGAACAGACCATGGCGGTGGACTACGTGTGGCAGACCGACACCTCGCAGCGCGTCCTCGCCGCCCTGACCCCGCCGGACGAGCAGGCCCGGTTGAAGGCCTACAACGCCCTGCTCACCGAGCTGACCGCGCGCGGCCCGGGCTGGGTGGTGCCGATGCCGGCGCTGCTGGGACCGATGTTCGACCTGGCGCGCCAGCGCTCGCTGTCCAACGACGCCGCGGCCGAGAACCGCGCGGCGGTGCTGACGCTGGCGATGTACGTCACCGGCCGCCGCCTGGGCAGCGTCGTGCCGGCCGCACGCGCCTGGCCGCAGCCGCGCCGCCTGCAGGTGCAGCTGGACGGCCGGACGGACTTCCCCCAGCACTTCCTGGTGTCTGCCTTCCTGGCCATGGAGGGCACCAACCCGTTGACGAACGCCATCGGCCTGGCCAAGGAAGTGGCCGACGCCAGCGGCGGCAGCGGCTTCAGCTTCACCGACCTGGCGGCCAACCGCGCCGGCCTGCGTTTCGGACAGCTCGCTGCGGCGCAGCCCGCGCTGCTGCAGAACCGGCTGGCCGGGGGTGTGGATGAGGCGGCCCTGCTGCCCCCGGTGGCCGACCTGCCGGAGTTCCTGGCACAGGCCGAGTTCGAGGCCGCCTTCGGAGCCGTGGGCTCGCCGCGTTACCAGCGGGTGCTGACCGACATCGAGGCCCGGCTCGACAGCTTGCCGCTGTACCGCTGAGTCCGGGCCGGGCTCAGCCCTGGCCGGCTTCGATCTCGCGCAGCACCCGCACGAAGACCTCGGGCGGCTGTCCGCCCTGCACCAGGTGGCGACCATTGATCACCACCGAGGGCACCGACTGGATGCCCAGCGTCTGCCAGCGCTGTTCGCGTTCGCGCACGGCGTCGGCGTATTCGTCGGAACCGACGATCACGGCAGCGCGTTCGGCGTCCAGCCCCACCGCCGCGGCCAGTGTCACCAGCAGCTCGGGGTCGCCCGGGTTCAGGCCCTCGCCGTGATAGGCCTTGAGCAAGGCATGCTTGAGCGCGCGCTGCGCTGCGGGGTCTTCGTCGAAGGCCCACATCAGCAGCCGGTGGGCGTCGAAGGTGTTCCAGACCTGCAGGCGGTCGCCGAAGCTGAAGCCGACCTCGGCGCCGCGCTGCTTCAACATGGCAGCCATCGCCTTGCGCTCTTCGGGCGGGCGGCCGTACTTGCGGGCCAGGTAGGCGTCGGCGCTTTCGCCTTCGGGCGGCATGTCGGGGTTCAGCTCGAAAGGCTGGAACTCGATGGCGACGTCGATCTCGCCCGCCAGTTCACGCAGCGCCGTTTCCAGCGCGTTCAGGCCCACGGCGCACCAGGGGCAGGCGACGTCGGAGACAAAGTCGATCTTCATGGCACGGGCTCCTTGGCCACCGGCTTGTTCGAACCGGCCACCATGTCGAAACGGAACAGGCGGCAGTCGATGGCGCCGTTGCGCAGCGGCACGCGGCGGCTTTCCTTCAGCCGCATCAGGCCGGGCAGCTTCATGTCGGGCGTCAGCAGCCAGGCGGTCCAGCTGGCGTAATGGCGCTTCCAGTGGCCGGCCAGGCCGCCGAAGAACTCGGCCGATGAGCCACCGCCTTCGAAACCTTCGCGCGAGGTGTCGGTGCCCGTGCCCTTGGCCGCCAGGCGTTCGCCGTAGGGCGGGTTCATCAGGATCGTGCCCTGCGGCACCGGCGGCGGGCGCTGCAGCGCATCCGCGGTCTTCAACTCGATGGCGTGGGCGACACCGGCGCGCTGGGCATTGCGCTGGGCGAAGTCGGTCATGCGGAAGCTCACGTCGCCGGCGAACACCGGCACCCGCGGGGCGTGTACGCGGGCCTGCGCTTCGCGCTGCAGTTCGCGCCAGGTGTTCAGGTGGGTGCGGAACGGCAGCATGCGTTCGAAGGCGAAGTGGCGCAGGCTGCCGGCGGCGATGCCGCAGGCCAGCTGCGCCGCTTCGATGGCGATGGTGCCGGCGCCGCAGCAGGGGTCGAGCAGCGGGCCGTCCTCAGCCCGGCCCTGCCAGCCGATGGCGGCCAGCATCGACGCCGCCAGCGTTTCCTTCAGCGGCGCCTCTCCGGTGTCTTCGCGCCAGCCGCGCTTGAACAGCGCGTCGCCCGAGGTGTCGGCATACAGCATGGCGTGCTCGGGCCCGACGAACAGCGCGATCGGCAGGTCGGGCCGGCGCGTGTCGACGCTGGGGCGCTCGCCGGTGGCTTCGCGCAGCACGTCGCAGACGGCGTCCTTGATGCGCAGGGCGCTGAAGTTCAGGCTCTGCAGCGGGCTCTGCATGGCCACCACGTCGACGCGCAACGTCTGCTGCGGCGTGATCCACTCGCCCCAGGGCACGCGCCGGGCCAGGTCGTACAGGTCGTGTTCGTCGCGGTAGGGGCCGTCGATCAGCGGCCACAGCACCCGCTGGGCGATGCGGCTTTCCAGGTTCAGCTGCATGGCCGTGCGCGCGTCGCCTTCCACCCACACCCCGCCGCGGCCCGTTTCACCGGCCCGGCCGGTGATGCGCAGCACCTCCTCGGCCAGCCAGGCCTCGCTGCCGCTGGCGCAGGGCAGGAACAGCGTGGCCTTCACATGCGCTTTCGCAGGCTGGCCGGCGCGATCTTCAGCGCCTCGCGGTACTTCGCCACCGTGCGCCGGGCCACCTGGATGCCCTGCTCTTCCAACATCTCGCTGAGCTGGCTGTCCGACAGCGGCTTGTTCACGTCCTCGGCGCTGACCAGCTGCTGGATCAGCGCCCGCACCGCCGTGCTGCTGGCGTTGCCACCGGCGTCGGTGTTCAGGCTGCTGCCGAAGAAGTACTTCAGCTCGAAGGTGCCGTGGATGGTGGCCATGTACTTGGCCGTGGTCACCCGCGAGATGGTGCTCTCGTGCAGGCCCAGCTCGTCGGCGATCTCGCGCAGTACCAGCGGCTTCATGGCGATCGCGCCATGGCTGAAGAAGCTCTTCTGGCGTTCGACGATGGCCTTGCTGACGCGCAGGATGGTGTCGAAGCGCTGCTGGATGTTCTTCATGAACCAGCGGGCTTCCTGCAGCCGCGAACCCAGCCCGGGCTGGCCGTTGCTGCCGCGCGTGCCGCGCACGGCCTGGGCGTACAGGTCGTTGATGCGCAGCTTGGGCATGACGTCGGGGTTCAGCACCACGCTCAGGCCGCGGCCGGTCTTGCGCACGATGACGTCGGGCACGATGGCGTTGGATTCGGTCTGGGCGAAGGGCCGGCCGGGCTTGGGTTCGCAGGCCTTGATGAGCTCGTGGGCTTCGCGCACCAGGTCTTCGCTGGCCCCGGTGAGCGAGGTCAGGCGCCGCATGTCGCGGCGCGCCAGCAGTTCCAGGTGCTGGTCGCAGATCTTCAGCGCCACCTGGCGGGCGGGCGACTTCGCCCCCAAGCGCAGCTGCAGCGCCAGGCATTCGCCGAGGTTGCGCGCGCCGATGCCGGCCGGTTCCATGCTCTGCAGCCAGCGCAGCGCGCAGCGCAGGCGGTCGATCAGGGCGTCGGGTTCGGCGGCTGCCGCCACATCGGGCTCGACCATCTCGGCCAGGCGTTCGGCGATCTCTTCCAGCGGGTCGGCCAGGTAGCCGTCGCCGTCCAATGATTCGATCAGCACCCACAGCGCGGCGCGGTCTTCGTCGGCCAGGCGCATGCCCATCAGCTGCTCGCGCAGGTGGTCCTGCAGGCTGAGGCTGCTGCCGCGGCGGTCCTGCGCGTCCATCTCGTCGCCGTCGCCGTCGCCGCCGCTGCTGCCGCTGTTCAGGCTGGGGGTCTCGCGGATGCCGTCGAAGTCGTCGCCCTCGGTGCCGTTTTCCCAGTCTTCGCGTTCGGTGCTGCCGAATTCCTCGGCCCGGATCTCGGCCACGGGTTCGCCGCCGTCGCCGGACTCGGCCCCCTCGCCGCCCTCACGCTCGGCCACGCGGTCGACGGACTGGCGCTCGGCCGGCGTGTCGAAGTTCGTCGAACCGGCCTCGTCGTCGGTTTCCAGGAAAGGGTTCTGCTCGAGCATCTGCTCGACTTCCTGGTGCAGTTCCAGGGTGGACAGCTGCAGCAGGCGGATCGACTGCTGCAGCTGGGGCGTGAGCGCCAGATGCTGCGACAGGCGGACTTGCAGTGACGGTTTCATCATCGGGGTCCGTCGGCCCTACATGCGGAAGTTCTCGCCGAGGTAGACCTTGCGGACCTCGGCGTTGGCGACGATCTCGTCGGGCGTGCCTTCGGCGAGCACGCTGCCGTCGCTGATGATGTAGGCGCGGTCGCAGATGCCCAGCGTCTCGCGCACGTTGTGGTCGGTGATGAGCACCCCGATGCCGCGCTCGCGCAGGAAGCCGATGATGCGCTGGATTTCCATCACGGCGATCGGGTCGACGCCGGCAAAAGGCTCGTCGAGCAGGATGAAGCGCGGCTGGGTGGCCAGCGCGCGCGCGATCTCCACGCGCCGACGCTCACCGCCCGACAGCGCCGGTGCCGGCGAATCGCGCAGGCCCTGGATCGACAGGTCGTGCAGCAGGCCTTCGAGCAGGCTTTCGATCCTCGCGGCCGGCAACGCCCGGCCATCGGGCCCGAACTGGAGCTCGAGCACGGCGCGGATGTTCTCGGCCACGGTGAGCTTGCGGAAGATCGAGGCTTCCTGCGGCAGATAGGACAGCCCCAGCCGCGACCGCTGGTGGATGGGCAGGCCCTGCACGGCCCGGCCGTCGATGCGGATCTCGCCGGCATCGGCCCGCACCAGGCCCACCACCATGTAGAAGGTGGTGGTCTTGCCGGCGCCGTTGGGGCCGAGCAGGCCCACCACCTCGCCCGCGGCCACGGCCAAGTGCACGTCCTTCACGACCTTGCGCTGGCCGTAGCTCTTCTCCAGGTGGTCGGCCTCGAGCCGGCTCGTCTGCATCACCGCGGCGCCCTTCCGGAGGCGGCGGGCGCCGAGGCGCCGCCCAGGCTGCGACTGGGCATCAGGCCCTGGGTGGGCGCGGTCACCGGTGCGGAGGCGGCGGCGTCGGGGCGCGGTGCGAGCACCGCGCGCACACGCCCGCTGGGGTTCACCGCGGTGCTGGCGCCGCCTTCGACGCGGAAGACCTCGGCCAGGTTGTCCCAGACGATGGTGCCGCCGGTGATCTCGTCGGCCACCACGCCGTCGCGCAGCCGCCGTACCGCGCCGTTGCCGACGAAGCGCAGGGTGTCGGCGCGGCCGTCGAAGTCGATGCGATCTGCGGTGCCCTCGACGACCTCGTCACCGCCGTCGCGGCGCTGGCGCCAGCTGGCGGGCTTGGCAGCCGAGCCGGTGGCCTGGCCGGAGTAGAAGCCGTCGGGCGTCTGCCGCACCTCGATGCGGTCGGCCCGGATGACCATCGTGCCCTGGGTGATGACGGCGTTGCCGTCGTAGACGAAGACCTGGCGCTGCAGGTCCATGCTGCCGCTGCGGTCGGCTTCCAGCACCATCGGCTTGTTGCGATCGGCCTTCTCGGCTTGCGCCGGGCCCAAGGCTGCGCCGAGAAGGCAAGCCAGAGCCAAGGCAGGGCGAAAACGGCGGGTCGGAGAGGGCATGAAATTCGCGGCGGGAACAGACCCGCAATTCGGCACGGAACTTGCAGATCATTCTAGCCTGCAAGCCGGCCGATGCAGCGCCCCCGACGCCTTGCTTTCACGCGCAAGCCGGAACTACTGCCCGGCCTGCACCCCGTTGACGATCACGTCCCGCGGCGAATCCGGTCGATCAGGAAATCGGCCACGGCCACCATGCGGTCGTTGCCGCCGCTGAGGGAGCCCGAGGTGAAGAAGCGGCCGTGCACACCCAGCGTGGGCACGCCGTCGATCTTGTAGTCCTGCGACAGCTGACGGGCCCGCGTGGCACGGGTATTGACGCTGAACGACCCGAAAGCTTCGCGGAACTTGCTCATGTCCACGCCCTGCGCGCCCACGAATTCGAAGATCTCCGATTCGCTGCCCAGCCGCTTGTTCTGCTGGTGGATGGCAGCGAAGATCTTGCGGTGCAGGTTGTTGATCTGGCCCAGGTCTTCAAGCGCGAAATAGGCCTTCTGAAGGGGCTGCTGCGGCACCCCGAACGCCACCGGCACGCGCCGGAAAGACACATCGGCAGGCAGGCGCTTGACCCAGGCCTCCAGCGTCGACTCGAAGGCGTAGCAATGCGGGCACCAGTAGCCGAAGAACTCGACGACCTCGACCTTCTTGTCGCCAGCGGCCACCGACACCGGTGCCGGCGTGTTGAGCTTGACGTAGTTCCTGCCTTCGACCGGCGCGCCTTGGGCGCGCCCGGGGCCGGCCACGCCCAGGCCCAGACCGGTGGCGGCCAATTGCAGGGAAAAGTCGCGCCGCTTCATGTAGTTCCTTTCGAATGGGGGATGCGCACAAGGTCCGCAGGGACCTCAACGCGCTGGGAGCCCGCGCCGCTGACCGGGTTCCGGCCAGCGGCACGCTCGGGCTGGAGATCAGGGCTTCTCGACCCGCACGATCTGTGACTCGATGGCCGTCTCCTGCAGCCGCAACTGCAGGCCGTCGGCATCTTCGCGCGTACGGAAAGGGCCCAGTCGGACACGGTAGATGGTGCGGCCGGCCTGCTCGCGTTCACTGACCTTGGCGACATGGCCGGCGATGGCCAGCCGGGCGCGCTGCTGTTCGGCGTCTTCGGCCCGCGAGAAGGCCCCGGCCTGGACGAAGTAGATGAACGGCTCGGCCGCAGGCCGGGCGTTCTCGGCGCCGGCCAGGATGGCGGCCGGGTCGCGCCCGGGCTTGGCCGGAGCGGCCGAAGCCGGCGTCGCGGGCAAGGCCACG
>JANOBX010000267.1:0-12682 GCA_031411875.1 Burkholderiales bacterium
CCTTCCAGCCCCCCGGCATCGTGGCCGCCACGTTGGCGTTGACCAGGCCCCGGGCCACCAGCGTGCCGGCCAGGGCCACGTGGATGCGAACCAGCGGCGCCGCCAGCCGGGCGGCGCTGGGCCGGCCGGCCTGCGCCGCAGCCAGGCTCTGCACGCCGCGGCCCAGCAGCAGCATGCACAGGCAGGTGAATCCGAAGTAGACCACCGTGCCGTACTGCCGCAGTGCGCGGTAGATGGGACCCTCGGTGCCCAGGAAGGTGGCGTAGAGCACCAGGGCCACGGCCGCCGTGCCGCCCAGCAGGGCCAGCGCCTGCAGCGAGCGGCGGGGGCCCAGCTCGTGCTGCAGCCATTGCGCCGCCAGCAGCCACACCAGACCCTGCAGCGTGGCCGCCGGCAGCATCAGCGCGCGGAACAGGTGGTTGGGCAGGTCGTGGCGCGCCGCGCGGCTGATCGACACGCAGCCATCGATGAAGGGGTTGCAGGCCGGCACCAGTTCCAGCCGCACCGACAGCGCAAAGGCCAGGAGCGTCGCCACCAGCGGCAGCAGCCCGGCGAACAAGGCCAGCGGCCACAAGGGCAGCCCCGGGGTCGATGCGGGCGGGCGCGAGCCAACGGCCATCAGAAGCGATGCACCAGGCCCAGGTTCATGTTCCAGCCGCCGGGTTCGCGGGTCAGCGGGCTGTCGGCGGCCTGCCCGATCAGCTGCGAGACCGCAACACCGCCGAACACCGCCCAGCGCGGCGCCAGCGCCTGGTGCAGGCCGGCACTGAAGCTCAGCTCGCGCAGCCCGGCCGACAGCGTGGCAACCGGGTAGCCGCTGCGTGCCGCCTGCTCGGGTGTGACGCCGAAATGGGTCTGCAGGTGGCGACGGTCGCTCCAGCCCAGCGACAGCGTGGCGTTGGCGCTGAGCGACGGCGTCAAGGGCAGGTCCCGTGCCACCTGCAGTTCACCCAGCAGGCCGCCGCCGCGCCCCAGCGCGTCCACGGCCGCGGTCGAGCGCAGCCGCCAGCCGTCGGCCAGCCGGTACGACACGCTCAGGCGCAGCCGCAGGGTGCGGCGGATGTCGCCCTGGCCGAGCAGTTCGGGGCTGTCGGATTCGCGGCGCCCGCTGTCGATGCGCAGCCCCAGGCCGGCGCGCAGGCGTTCGCCGTCGGCCAGCTCCACCCGCAGGCCCCCGCCGGTGCCCGCCTCGGTGCCCCGCACCGAGAAGGCGCTGCGGCTGGCCAGGCTGACACGGCCCCAGCGCAGCGCCAGGCCGGGCGTGAGGCCGGTGTCGCGCCGGGCCGAACCCGGGTAGGGCGGGCCGTGGCTGACGACGAAGCCCAACGCGGCGTCCCAGGGGCGAGGGGGAATGCGTTCGAGCTGTGTCTCTTCGGCGCCCTGGGCCAGGGCCGAAGCCGCGCAGCCGGCCAGCACCGAACAAGCCAGCGCCGTCGGCAGCAGAGCGGGGCAGAACCGACGCTGGACCATGCCCGATTGTTCCGCCCGACCTGGCCAGGACCAAGCAACAGCCCCCCGTCAGACAGGGCCAGGCGCATGGCCGCCTGCAGCCGAAACAGCGCCTTGCGCTTTGGTGCGAATCGTGCGGCGCCTTGTCGGGTCAGGCTGGATGGTGGCTGTCAGCCGATAAGTCCAATGCCGGTGCGCGGCCAACTGCTGCCACTCGCGCGTCAGCCTGATGGGTGTCAGCAATGGCGGCGAGAGCGGCCGGCCACACTTCCGCTGAGTCAATCTGTAGCCAGCGGCGACGCCGAGCGCACAGACCGCAGTGACTTCGGGCTGCCAATGGGTCAGGCTGCGCCCTGCCAGATCTGCCAGTTGTCGCGGCCGATGCTGATGGTCTGCATCAGCCAGACCGCAAGAGTCACGCAAGTTTCCGCGCTGCCTCATCGGGCGGATCATTCCGCAGGAGCGACAACGCTGTTGCCCCCAGAATCCGCGCAGTCTTGACTCAGGCCAGATCTGCCCGAGAGAAACTAGCCGCATCCCGTTGTTCAAGGGTTCCCATATGAAGCCGCCGCTGACGGACATGCTGTTCCAGTGTCACCCTCTGCCCAGCTGGGTTGTCGATACCCACACAGGGCGGGTACTGGCCGTGAATGCTGCGGCAGTGACGGTCTTCGAGTACTCCGAGGCCGACTTCCTGGAGCGGTGCCTGCACGAGCTTCTAGCGGCAGAGAGGATCCCCGGCCCGCCATCGCGTACCCCTGAGCCCGCCGCGACAAGCGCTCAGGTCGCGGCAGGGACGCGCGGTTCCACGGTCTGGCGGCTGCGCCATCGCAGCGGCACTTTCAGCACCTTCGAGTTGACGAGCACGCCGGTCACGTTTGAAGGCCAAGCGGCGTGGCTGCAAGTAGCTCAAGACCTGGGCCGCGAGCGCCGTACCGAAGAGACCCTGCGCCACTTGGAGCGTCGCTACCGCGACATCGTCGAAACCACCACCGAGGGTGTGTGGATCATTGATGCGCAGGCCAATACCACCCTCGTCAACAACACCATGGCGCAGATGATGGGGTACGCAGCGGCTGAGATGCAAGGCAGGCCCCTTACCGAATTCATGGACGAGAGCGGCGCGTCCATTACCGAGCGCAACCTCGAGCGCCGCCGCAGCGGCATCGCCGAGCAGCACGAGTTTTGCTTCCGGCGATGTGATGGCAGCGCGTTGTGGGTGCGCATGAGCACGCACCCGATGCGCGACGATGTCGGCGCTTACGCGGGTGCGCTGGCCATGGTGACCGACATCACGGAATGGCGGGAGATGCAAGAGAAGCTGCGCCGCAGCGAAGAAGACCTGCGCACCACCTTGCAGTCCATCGGCGATGCGGTCATCGCCGCCGATGTGCAGGGGTCCGTGACGCGGATGAACACTGCAGCCGAACGCCTCACGGGTTGGACTCTGGCGGAAGCCAGCGGCTTGCCACTGACCGAGGTCTTCCGCATATTCGATGCCGATACGCGCAACGAGGCGACGAACCCGGTCCAGAAAGTCATGCAGACCGGCCAAGTGGTGGCACCGGCGAACCACACCGTGCTGCTCACCCGCCAGGGTGACGAGCGCCACATCGCTGACAGCGTGGCACCGATCCGGGATGCCAGTGGCCAGACTGTTGGCGTCGTACTTGTCTTCAGCGACGTGACCGAGGCCTACCGCGCGCGCCAGTCGATGGCCACCATGACGGAGATGCACGAGCGCACCAGCGCCCTGGCCAAGGTCGGGGGCTGGGAGCTCGACCTCGAGACCATGCAGCCCTACTGGTCCCCCGAGACTTGCCGGATCCATGAAGTCGACCCGCCGGTCACCCCGGCGCTGGACCGAGCCATCGACTTCTACGCGCCCGAGGGCTTGCCCACGATCCAGGCCGCCATGCGGGCCGCCATCGACCACGGCACGCCGTGGGACCTGGAGTTACCCCTGATCACCGCTAAGGGCCGGCGGATCTGGGTCCGTACGCAGTGCACCTGCGTCATCGAGGGCGGCAAGGTTGTCCGTCTGCTCGGCGCCTTCCACGACATCACCGATCGCAAGCTGGCTGAGGCGGAGAGGATCCGCCTGAACGCCGAGCTCGAAAACCATCGGCACCATCTGGAAGAACTGGTCGTCAGCCGCACCGCGGAACTGGCTGCGGCACGGCAGCAGGCCGAGGAAGCCAACCGGGCAAAGAGCGCCTTCCTAGCCAACATGAGCCACGAGATCCGTACTCCGCTGAACGCGATCGTCGGCCTGAACTACCTGATCCGGCGCGAACCCATCACGCCCGCGCAGGCCGCCCGCCTGGAGAAGATCGACGCTGCGGGCCAACATCTGCTGTCGATCATCAACGACGTGCTGGACCTGTCGAAAATCGAAGCCGGGCGGGTGCAGGTCGAGAACACCAATTTCCACCTGTCGGCCGTGCTCGACAGTGTGCAGTCCATCATCGCCGAGGCCGCGCGTGCCAAGGGCCTGAGCGTCGGGATCGACGGCAATGCGGTACCGATCTGGCTGCGGGGCGACCCGACGCGGCTGCGGCAGGCCCTGTTGAACTTCGCGAGCAATGCAGTGAAGTTCACCGAGCAGGGCTCGATCGCCCTGAAGGCGAAGCTGCTGCGGACAGAAGGCGATGAGCTGGTGGTCCGCTTCGCGGTCGAGGACACCGGCATCGGCATCACGCCCGAACAACTGCCCCGGCTCTTCCAGGCCTTCGGGCAGGCCGATGCGTCCATCACGCGCAAGTTCGGCGGCACCGGCCTGGGCCTGGTCATCAGCCAGCGGCTGGCAAGACTGATGGGTGGCGAGTGCGGGGTCGAGAGCGAGCCGGGCGTGGGCAGCACCTTCTGGTTCACCGTCCGACTGCTGCGTGGCCATGGCGTGCTGCCGGCGCAGCCTATGGACACCACGACTGACGCCGAGATGCAACTGCGCCAGCGCCACCGCGGGGCGCGGATCCTCCTGGTCGAGGACAACGAGGTCAACCTCGAGGTCGCACTGGCGATGCTGCATGGCGTTGGCATGGATGTGGACACTGCGATGGATGGCCGCGAGGCCGTGCGCTTGGCCGCCGCCGGGGTCTACGACCTCGTCTTGATGGACATGCAGATGCCCGAGATGGGCGGCCTCGAGGCGACGCGCGCGATTCGGGGCCTGGCGGGTTGGCAGACGCGGCCCATCCTGGCGCTGACGGCCAACGCGTTCGACGAGGATCGGCAGGCCTGCGCCGCGGCTGGCATGAACGATTTCATCACCAAGCCCATGCAGGTCGGCCGGCTCCATGAAGCCTTGCTCCGCTGGCTGGACGGTGACGCGAATCGCTCGGCTGATGCCATAGGGGTGGGAGCCCAAACCGGTTCGTAGGCCCGACGGTGAGTGAAGGTCAAGTTTCTGGGGCGGACCGGTCGCTCGCCGCGAAATCGGCCACGGGCAGGAATGGGTCGACTGCAGACCGCGGACCTGCCGGTAAGCCGACCTCGCCCGTACCACCCATCCGATTCAGCCGCGGAGTTTCCGCGCCAACGCCAGCCCGGCCAGACCCAGCATCAGCAGTGCCGCTGCACCGGGTTCAGGCACCGGCGTCAGGAAGGTCGTGATCGGGGCGCCGCGCACGTTCTCGTAGGCGAAGCCATAAAGGGTGATGCTGTAGTCGGCGTTGACCTGCACGTCGGCGAAGCCGTAGAAGATGTCGTTGCTGCCCGCGCCTCCGGGGTCGCGGATCGTCAGCCCCAGGAAACCCCGATTTCCGGCCTGCCAGTTGCCGAACAGCGGCCCCATGTCGGGAAAGCCGGCGCCGGGGCTCTGATAGCCGGTGCTGCTGCCGATGGCCGTGCCCGGCGCGAACCGCGCGGGATTGAGGTTGTTCGTCGATGCGTAGATGACGCCGTTGCCACGCGAGAAGAAACCCTGCACATAGACCTGTGCCTGGGCACTGCCCGAGCTGGTGTCCTGGAGGAGGAAGAACTTGCCGTCCTCGTACAGCGGGTCGGGGAAGAAGAAGCCGCGCAGCTCGGCAGCACCGGTCAGCGGGTTGAACCAGACACCGGTGCCGTCGAAGCCGCCACCGCCCGGGTTGGGTGTGGTGGTCAGCGGCGCGGGCAGCGTGGTGCGCACGACGACGGCCCCTGCGACGGGGGGCAGTCCGGCCAGTGGGGCCGTCACGGCCAGGGTGACCAGCAGGGTGCGGGTCTTCGAAGCCAGCGGAATGGACATGAGGCAGGTCTCTGTTGCGGTGAAGGCGCAGGTGTGCACGAACGCCGGCAGTCTGCAGCAAGCTTCGCGCCGGGGCACCCCCTTGTTCGAGGCGCCACCGCAGCCCGGGGTCCGGGCGGCCTCAGCCCGGCTGCTTCACGACGGCGTAGCGCTGCAGCGTCTTCTCGCGCGCGGCGGCGTGGTCCACCACCGGCATCGGGTAGGTCTGGCCCAGCACCACGCCGGCCGCCTGCAGGTCGAGCGGCCGCGCCAGCCAGGGGGCGTGAATCAGCTTGTCGGGCAGCTCCGCCAGCTCGGGCAGGTAGCGGCGCATGAAGCGGGCCTGGGGGTCGAACTTCTCGCTCTGCGCCACCGGGTTGAAGATGCGGAAGTACGGCTGCGCGTCGCAGCCGCTGGAAGCCGCCCACTGCCAGCCGCCGTTGTTCGAGGCCTGGTCGAAGTCGTTCAGGTGCAGGGCGAAGTAGCGCTCGCCCCAGCGCCAGTCCAGGCCCAGGTCCTTCGTCAGGAAGCTGGCCACCACCATGCGCAGCCGGTTGTGCATGTAGCCGGTCTGGTTGATCTGGCGCATGGCCGCGTCGATCAGCGGGTAGCCGGTGCGCGCCTCCCACCAGGCGGCGAACAGGGCCTGTGCGGGCTTGCCCTGTTCCCAGGCGATGCGGTCGTAGTCGGCCTTGAACGACTTCTCCACCACCTTGGGGTGGTGATGCAGCACCTGGTGATAGAAGTCGCGCCAGATCAGCTCGCTCAGCCAGCCCTCGGCTCCGCGGGAACCCTGGACGCTGCGGGCATGGGCCTCGCGTGCCAGCTGGCGCACCGACACCGTGCCGAAGCGCAGATGCGTGCTCAGGTAGCTGGGGCCCTTGATGGCCGGGAAGTCGCGCGTGTCCTTGTAGTCGTCGATGCGCTGCAGGAAGTCTTTGAACAGCTCCTGCCCGCCCGCCGGACCGCTGGGCAGCTTCAGGCTGTGCAGGTTGGTCGGCTCGAAGCCGATGTCGGCCAGGCTGGGCACGCCGCCGGCCACGCCCGGGGGCAGGGGTGCCAGCGCATCGGCATGCGGGGCCACGGCGTAGGCCTTCAGGTCGTGCGGCTGCAGCTTCTTCAGCCAGGCGTTCTTGTAGGGCGTGAACACCGAAAAGGCGCCGCCGCTGAGCGTGAGCACCTCGCTGCGCTCGAACACCACGTGGTCCTTGCTGGTGTGCAGGGCCACGCCGGCACCGGCGAGCAGGCCGCGCAGCCGCGCGTCGCGTTCCAGCGCCGCCGGTTCGTCGTCGTGGTTCGCGTACACCGCCTGGGCGTGCAGGCTGGCGGCCAATGCCGGTATATCTTCGTGGGCCTGCCCATGTCGCACGATCAGGCCCACGCCTGTCGCGCCGTGCGCGGCGGCCAGCGCCCGCAGTTCCGCGTCCACCCCGGCCAGGCTGTCGCGGATGAACTCCACGCGCCGGTCGGCCCGGGGCAGGGGATCGAGGATCGCCCGGTCGAAGACGAAGCACACCCAGACCTGGCGCGCCTGGCGCAATGCGTGGTGCAGGGCGGCGTGGTCGTCGGTGCGCAGGTCGCGACGCAGCCAGACCAGGGCGCGGTCCAAGGTGCGGGAAGCGGCGGCGGCCTGGGCCAGTTCGGCAGGGCTGTTGGACTTGTTCACACCCCAAGTGTGGCCCGGGAATAAAATGCCTGCATGGACACCGGCAACCGCATCGACCTGACCAATCAGTTCTTGATTGCCATGCCCGGCATGGCCGACGACACCTTTGCCGGCACCGTCGTCTACCTGTGTGAACACACCGAGCGCGGCGCGCTGGGCCTGGTCATCAACAAGCCGATCGACATCAAGCTGAAGAACCTGTTCCAGAAAGTCGAGCTCAGCATCCCGGCCGAAGGTCTGGCCGAGCAGCCGGTGTTCTTCGGCGGCCCGGTGCAGACCGAGCGCGGCTTCGTGCTCCACGATCAGCTCGCCATGGAGGGCGGGGCCAGCCCCTACAGCAGCACCATGGCCGTGCGTGGCGGCCTGGCCATGACCACCAGCAAGGACGTGCTGGAAGCCATGAGCGAAGGCGCCGGCCCCAAGCGCGTGCTCATCACCCTGGGCTGCAGCGGCTGGCAGGCCGGGCAGCTGGAAGAGGAAATCGGCCGCAACGGCTGGCTCACGGTGGATGCCGACCCGGCCATCATCTTCGACACCCCCATCGAGCAGCGCTACGACCGCGCGGTGTCCCTGCTGGGCTTCGACCCGCGCATGCTGTCGCAGGAAGCCGGGCATGCCTGAGCCCGCGGCGCCGGCCGTGGTGCACACCTACCTGGCCTTCGACTTCGGCACCCGCCGCATCGGCGTGGCCAGCGGCAACACATTGCTGAGGCAGGCGCAGCCCCGCGGCACGCTGCAGGTGGTGGCGGGCACGCCTTCGCACTTCACCGAAGTCGGCAGGCTGATCGCCGAATGGCAGCCGGCAGCTCTGGTGGTGGGCGTGCCCTTCCACCCCGACGGCGCCGCTCACGAGAACACGCTACGCGCCCGCCGTTTCGCGCGCCAGCTGCACGGCCGCTTTCGCCTGCCGGTGCACGAGGTCGACGAACGCTACAGCACCACCGAGGCCCTGGCCTCGGGCGCGAAGGACGCCGACGCCGCCAGCGCCGCGATCATCCTCGACCAGTTCCTCAACCCCCTGCACGACCCCGCCGCCCATGCTGCAGCTTGACGCCGAAGCGCTCTATGCCGAACTGCGCAGCGGCGTGCGCCAGCTGCTGATGCCGCAGACGGTGCTGGTGGGCATCTGGTCGGGCGGCGCCTGGCTGGCCGAGCGTCTGCAGGCCGATCTGGGGCTGCCGGGCCAGCATGGCGTGATCAGCAGCATGCTGCACCGCGACGACTTCGGCTCGCGCGGCTTGTCGGGCGGCAGCGACGCCACCCAGCTGCCCTTCGCCATCGAAGGTCGGCACATCGTGCTGGTCGACGACGTGCTCTACACCGGCCGCACCATCCGCGCCGTCGTCAACGAGCTGTTCGACTTCGGCCGCCCCGCCAGCGTGCAGCTGGCGTTGCTGGTGGACCGTGGCGGACGTGAGCTGCCCATCGGCGCGGCCTTCTCGGCGGCACGCATCAGCCTGCCGGCCACACAGCGGCTCTCGCTGGTGCGCAGCGATGCAGGTGCCTTCAGTTTTTCGCTGCGCGACAACGCCACGAGCGACGCCGCTGCCGGAGCCCCGTGATGCTGTCGCGCCGCAACCCCCAGCTCAACAAGCACGGCGAACTGATCCACCTGCTGTCCATCGAAGGCCTGCCCAAGGCCGTGCTGACGCAGATCCTGGACACCGCCGGCACCTTCCTGTCGGTCAACGACCGCGACGTGAAGAAGGTGCCCCTGCTGCGCGGCAAGAGCATCTTCAACCTGTTCTTCGAGAACAGCACGCGCACCCGCACCACCTTCGAAATAGCCGCCAAGCGCCTGAGCGCCGACGTCATCAACCTCGACATCGCGCGCAGCAGCGCGGCCAAGGGCGAAAGCCTGCTCGACACCATCGCCAACCTGAGCGCGATGCATGCCGACATGTTCATCGTGCGACATGCCGAGAGCGGCGCGCCCTACCTGATCGCCCAGCACGTGGCGCCGCACGTGCACGTGGTGAACGCCGGCGACGGCCGCCATGCCCACCCCACCCAGGGGCTGCTGGACATGTACACCATCCGCCACTTCAAACGTGATTTCACGCAACTTCGCGTGGCCATCGTCGGCGACATCGTGCATTCGCGCGTGGCGCGTTCCGACATTCACGCGTTGACCACGCTGGGCGTGCCCGAGATTCGCGCGGTGGGTCCGAAGACCCTGGTGCCCTCCGACCTCTCGGCCATGGGCGTGCGCGTGTGCCACACCATGGAAGAAGGCATCAAGGACGCCGACGTCGTCATCATGCTGCGCCTGCAGAACGAACGCATGAGCGGCGCCATGCTGCCGAGCGCGGGCGAGTTCTTCAAGAGCTTCGGCTTGACGTCTGAAAAGCTCGCGCTGGCCAAGCCCGACTGCATCGTCATGCACCCCGGTCCCATCAACCGCGGTGTCGAGATCGACAGCGCGGTGGCCGACGGCAGCCACAGCGTGATCCTGCCGCAGGTGACCTTCGGCATCGCGGTGCGCATGGCGGTGATGAGCACGATTGCGGGCAATCAAGCATGAAGACCCTCATCCGCAACGGCCGTGTCGTCGACCCGGCCTCGGGCCGCGACGAGGTGGCCGACCTGGCCATCGCCTCGGGCCGCATCGTGGGCATCGGCAAGTCGGCCGACTTCAGCGCCGACTTCAGCGCCGACCGGGTGGTCGACGCCACCGGCCTGGTGGTCGCGCCCGGGCTGGTGGACCTGGCCGCGCGGCTGCGTGAACCCGGCCAGGAGCACGAAGGCATGCTGGAAAGCGAGCTCGCTGCCGCGGCCGCCGGGGGCGTCACCAGCCTGGTGTGCCTGCCCGACACCGACCCCGTGCTCGACGAGCCCGGCCTGGTGGAGATGCTGAAGTTCCGCGCCCGCAAGCTGAGCCGCTGCCGAGTGTTCCCTTTGGGCGCACTCACGCGGAAGCTCGAAGGGGCGGTGCTGACCGAGATGGCCGAGCTCACCGAAGCAGGCTGCGTCGGCTTTTCGCAGGTCGACATGCCGGTGCGCGACACCCTGGTGCTGCTGCGCGCCATGCAGTACGCGTCGACCTACGGCTACACCGTCTGGCTGCGGCCGCTGGACGCCTGGCTGGGCGGCGGCGTGGCCGCGAGCGGCGCCGTGGCCACGCGGCTGGGGCTCAGTGGTGTCTCGGTGCAGGCGGAAACCGTGGCCCTGCACACCATCATCGAGCTGGCTCGCGCCACGGGCGCACGGGTGCATCTGTGCCGGCTGTCCAGCAGCGCCGGCGTGGCCCTGGTGCGCGCGGCCAAGGCCGTGGGCCTGCCGATCACCGCCGACGTCAGCATCAATTCGCTGCACCTCACCGACGTCGACATCGGCTACTTCAACCCCGACATGCGCCTGGTGCCGCCGCTGCGCCAGGGCCCCGACCGTGAAGCCCTGCGCCAGGGGCTGGCCGACGGCACGCTGGACGCGCTGGTGTCCGACCACAACCCGGTGGCCGACGACATGAAGCAGCTGCCCTTCGGCGAGGCCGAGCCCGGCGCCACAGGGCTGGAACTGCTGCTGAGCCTGGCCTTGCGCTGGGGCGCCGACAGCGGCCTGTCGCTGCCCCAGGCCCTGGCCCGTGTCACCAGCGACCCGGTGCGGGTGCTCGGCGGGGCGCTCGACTCCCTGGCCAGCAGCGCCGGCCGGCTGGTCGAAGGCGGCGTGGCCGACATCTGCCTGTTCGACCCCGCGGCCCAGTGGGCGGTGGCACCGGCCGAGCTGCTCAGCCAGGGCAAGCACACGCCCTTTGCCTTTGCGTCCACCGGCATGGCCCTGCCGGGCCGGGTGCGCGCCACCTGGGTTGCCGGCACCCTTGCTTTCGAGCGCCCCGCCGCCTGATGGCCGCGGTGCCGAAGGTGGCCTGGCCGGTCGCGCTGTGGCGGGTCGTGCGTGCCGTGGTGCACGTGTTGCACGGCATGCTGGTGATGACGCGCTTTCCGGGCCTGGACGCCGCCGCCCGCCACCAGCGCATCCAGTGGTGGTCGGCCGGCGTGCTGAAGAGCCTGGGGCTGCAGTTGCAGGTCGACGGCACGCTGCCGCGGCCCGGTGCGACGCTGCTGGTGGCCAACCATGTCAGCTGGCTCGACATCGTCGCCCTGCACGCTGCCACCCCGCAGGCACGCTTCGTGAGCAAGGCCGACGTGCTGCAGTGGCCGCTGCTGGGCTGGCTGATCAAGGGCGCCGGCACGCTCTTCATCGAACGTGAGCGCAAGCGCGACGCCGTGCGCGTGGTGCACGCCATGGCCGAAGCCCTGCGGGCCGGCGACACCGTGGCCGTGTTTCCCGAAGGCACCACCGGCCCCGGCCCCGAACCGCTGCCCTTTCACGCCAACCTGCTGCAGGCGGCCATCTCCACCCACACCCCGGTGCAGCCCGCGGCGCTGCGTTATGCCGACGCCGGCCAGGCGTTCAGCACCTCGGTCGAATTCCTGGGCGGCACGACGCTGCTGCAGAGCGTGTGGCGCGTGGCCAGCGCCCGCGGCCTGTGCGCGCACGTGAGCCTGCTGCCACCGCAGGGCACCGCACACGCCGACCGGCGCGCCCTGGCCGAGCACCTGCGTGAGCAAATCGCCGCGCGACTGCCGGCTGCGGGTCGAACGGCTTGACGCCCGGGGCCTCGGCCCGGACATTCGGGGCATGAGTCTGCTGCTTGCCTTCGACGACGAAGCCGATCTGGCGCACAGCCTGGCGCAGGCGCTCGGCTGGCCACTGGCGCTGGTCGGCACCCATGCGTTCCCCGATGGCGAAACGCGGCTGCGGCTGCCGCACCGTCTGCCGCCGCGCACGGTGCTGCTGCGCGGCCTGCAGCAGCCCAACCCCCGGCTCACCGAGCTGCTCCTGGCCGCAGCGGGCGCACGCGAGCTTGGCGCCCGGCATCTCACCCTGGTCTGCCCGTATCTGGCCTACATGCGCCAGGACATGGCCTTCAGCCCCGGCGAGGTCGTGAGCCAGCGCCACATCGGCCGGCTGCTGGGCTCGGCCTTCGAGGCCGTCGTGACGGTCGACCCCCACCTGCACCGCGTGGCCACGCTGGGCGAGGTCATGCCTGGTCGGCAGGGCATCGCGCTGACCGCGGCGCCCCTGTGGGGCCGCTACATCGCCCAGCGCCTGCCTGGGGCGCTGCTGCTGGGCCCCGACGAGGAAGCCGGCCAATGGGTGCGCGTGGCCGCCGCCGCCGGCGGGTTGGACCATGCGGTGTGCCACAAGCAGCGCCATGGCGACCGCGAGGTCGACGTGGCGCTGCCGAGCGTTGCGGTGCAGGGCCGGGCGGTGGTGCTGCTGGACGACGTGGCCAGCACTGGCCGCACGCTGATGGCGGCGGCGCGCGGCGCGCTGGCTTCAGGCGCCGCGAG
>JANOBX010000268.1:0-2391 GCA_031411875.1 Burkholderiales bacterium
CCGCGGCCCCGAAATCCACAAGCTCGCGGAACTCACTTCGCTCGCTGCGCTCGCTGCGTTCAATCACCCGCGATGAGTCAGATGTGGAGTCGCGCTTCGCGCGAGGGCCGCGGGCCCTGAGCTCCTCGGCGCCTCAGATGCGCGCCACAGCCAGCCCCAGCCCACCTTTGCAACCACCGCAAGGAGGAGCCCGCGCCCGATCAGGTGCCCCAGGCACCAGATCGGGCGCGGGCGGGGGACATGAGCGGAAGGGGCCATCCGGCTCTCCCAGCCCAGGGGACCAAGTCAGAGTGCAAGGTCCGCAACGGGCCGAAAGCGATCAGCCAGCGGGTCGAGCACGCTTGCCCGTCCGATAGAGTCCGGCGCATGCCGCTCGAACCCTTGCCCAGCCGCCGCGCCGACCTGACGCGCACCACCTTCGCGGTCCTCTTCATGGGGCTGCTGATCGGCGGCTCGCTCTGGATCGTGCGGCCCTTCCTGGGCCCGGGCATCTGGGCCACGATGGTGGTGGTGGCCACCTGGCCTCTGATGCTGCGGGTGCAGGCTTGGACCGGCGGGCGGCGCTGGGTGGCGGTGCTGGTGATGTCGCTGGCGCTGCTGCTCTTGTTCGTGGTGCCGCTGGTGCTGGCCATCGGCACGATCTTCGTCAACGTCGATGTCATCGGCGAGTGGATCCGCTTCGTCTCGGCCTGGCGTCCGGCCGAAGACCCGCCGGAGTTCCTGCGTGGCCTGCCCATCATCGGCGCCTTGCTCGACTCGCTGTGGGACCAGGCCGCCGCCATGGGCCTGCGCGACCTGCTGTCCAAGATCACGCCCTATGCCGGCGATGTCAGCAAGTGGGTGCTGACCGAGGTGGGCAGCATCGGCTACCTGGTGGTGCAGTTCCTGGTGACGGTGTGCGTGGCCGCCGTGATGTACGCGGTGGGCGAGGATTTCGCCGATTTCACGCGTCGCTTTGCCCATCGCCTGGCCGGCGAGCAGGGGATCGATGCGCTGAAGCTTGCCGGCGAAGCCATCCGCGGTGTCGCCCTGGGGGTGGGTGTGACGGCCCTGGCGCAGTCGGCGCTGGGCTGGATCGGGCTGGCCATGGCGGGCGTGCCCTTTGCGGGACTGCTCACGGCGCTGATGTTCATGCTGTGCATCGCCCAGGTGGGGCCGATTCCGGTGCTGCTGCCGGCCGCAGCCTGGGTGCTCTGGGGCGATGGCAACGTCGGCTGGGGCATCTTCCTGTTTGCCTGGGCGATGTTCGTCGGCACGGTGGACAACTTCATTCGCCCGGCCCTGATCAGGATGGGTGCCGACCTGTCGCTGCTGCTGATCTTCGCCGGTGTCATCGGCGGCCTGGTGGCGTTCGGACTGGTGGGCCTGTTCGTCGGCCCGGTGGTCCTGGCGGTGGCGCTGCGCCTGCTGGAGGCCTGGATGGACGAAGACCCGCCGCCTTCGCAGGCCGGCTGAAGCCGGCTACAGCCAGCCGTTGGCGCGCAGCTCGAGCTCGGCCTGCGCGGCGGTGCTGAAGTGCAGCGCATGCCAGCCCAGCGCACGCGCCGCCTGCACGTTCGGCAGATGGTCGTCCAGGAACACCAGTTGCGACGGCGGCTGGCCGAAGCGCCTGGCAGCGAACTCGAAGATGTCGGCCTCGGGCTTGATCATGCGTTCACGACCCGAGAACACGCCGCTCGCAAACCAGCCGACGAAGTCGTGACTGTCTTCCAGATGCCGGGCATAGGGCAGCGGCATGTTCGACAGGAAGTGCAGCCCGCGCCCGGCGTCGCGCAGCCGGCCCAGCAGGTCCACCGTTTCTGGGATGGGCTGCAGTTCGCGCGGCACGCCGTCCACCACACGCTGCACGTCGGCCTCCAGCAGCCCGGTGCGGCGCGCAATGCGGGCCACCAGTTCCGGCACGGTGACGGTGCCGCGGTCGAACTCGGCCCAGTCGCCGGTGTAGCTTTGAAAGAAGTCGGCGGCCAGGGCCTGGGCCCTGGCCAGGTCGGTGGCCACGTGTGGCAGTTCGCGTTGCAGCAGGCGCGGCGGCTGCCACTGGAAGAGCACGCCGCCGAAGTCGAAGACCAGGTGCTTCACGCCTTCGGCCGGGTTCAGGCGCGCAGCCGCGCCAGCAGGCCAGCGGTGGACGTGTCCAGACCGCTGGCGTCGCCGCTGGCAAAACGCGGCAGGAGCTGGCTGCACAGCGCCTTGCCGAGCTCCACGCCCCACTGGTCGAAGCTGTTGATGCCCCAGACCGCGCCGCTGGTGAAGACGCGGTGTTCGCACAGCGCGATGAGGGCGCCCAGCGCCCGCGGCGTCAGCTGCTCGAGCACGAGCGTGGTGCTGGGGCGGTTGCCCGGGAAGCTGCGGTGCTGCGCCAGCACTTCGGGGGCCAGCGGCGTGGTCGCG